>JAUXRH010000214.1 GCA_030682075.1 Nitrosomonas sp. | reverse complement strand
GCCCATAAATAGGCATCCCCCAAAGGGGATGAGAAAAATCGCCCTTGCCATAAGTGACCTTTCCATCCTTGATCCCGGTTTATCTTCTGTGCATAGCGCATATGCAATGGTTTTAAAACCTTCTGCAATCCTGCTTCCGTTTCAGGAACTGCAACAAGGTGTATGTGATTTGTCATCAGGCAGTAAGCCAAAATGTCCACACCGTGTTTGCCGCAATACTCTTTTAACCAATCGAGATAGATTTTTCGATCTTCATCGGAGAAAAATACATTTTCTCGTCGATTTCCTCGCTGAGTGATGTGATGCGGCATCCCGGCAAATACAGTTCTGCTTAGTCTTGGCATTCATGGATTGTAATTGAATCCAATAATAAAGGGTAGCGTCCCCTTTTCCGCCTTTTCACGTGGCTATCAAATTTTCCCGGCGGAAAGTACCGATGAACGAATATGCAAATCACGTTGTGGAAATGGAATCTCGATATGGTGTTCCTTAAAAACGCGCCTGATTCTGCGGTGTATCGCGTCAGTGACGATGAGTCGATCTTCCATGTCACGCACAAACACCCGCAGGCTGAAATCCAGCGAACTCTCACCAAAACCGATAAAAAATACGGATGGCTTAGGATCTTTCAGCACCAGCGGCGTTTCTTCGGTGATCTGTTTGAGAAGATTGAGCGCCAGTTCCTCGTCACTATCATAAGCAACGCCGACGGGAATGACCACTCGCGTGACGGTATCGGTTAAAGTCCAGTTGATGAGCTTGTCGGTGATGAATGTTTTATTTGGCACGATCAGCTCTTTCTGATCCCAGTCGACAATGGTGGTTGCGCGTATTTGAATCCGGCTGACTTTGCCATGGATATCGCCGACGGTGATGGTATCGCCGACTCGGATGGGACGTTCGAACAACAGAATAATCCCTGACACCATATTGGCAAAAATCTCCTGCAAGCCAAAACCCAAGCCGACACTGATTGCTGCCACCAGCCATTGCACCTGTGACCAGTTGCCACCCAGTTTGTTGGCTATGGCAATAAAAGTAATCGTAATGACGGCATAGCTGGCCAGATGAATGAATGCATAACGACTGCCGGAAGACATACTGTATCTGCCAACCAGGAATAAATCGATCAGACCAGGAAAATTCTTAACAAAAACCAGCATCAGTACCAGATACAGAAAACAGACAAACACATTGACCAGGGTTATCGGTTGCAATAGCTCCTGTCCGTCTATCAGGGCCATTTGATGCCATAGAACCACCTGATCAAAAATTGATAGCGCAGGAAAAATATCACGCAGGGTCAGCCAGAAACCAATTAGTAAAATTACCATAATGACGGTGTCGAGTAATTTTTCGCTTTGTTCATTGATTTTGGGGATATCCAGCAACAGCTCTTCTTCTGGATTAATTGTCGCGGCACCCGTTCTTTCCTTGACCTCTGCCTTCTCCTGCAGCTTGCGTTTTTGTCGCGCATTTTGCAGTGCCAATTGCCGATTGGCCAGCACCAGCCAACGCATGACAATTTCATGCAATAAAACGGTGAAAAATATCAATCGCAGCAAGATGACTAACTTAAGCTGTAACTCCAATGCACTTTGATAATACCCGGCAATGGCAAACCCAATAATCATCAACGGGACTAATACCAGAATACCATACCAGATATAACGTAAACGACAGATCCAGCGGCCTGGATTTTCCTGGTAAAAATCTTTGCCCAAACCATTCACTGGGTGGGCAAAACGGTGAAGCAGGTAGCATAAGGTCAGCATGGCAATAATCAATGCCATTCTGCCCAACGTGTAGCTGTGTTCAGCATCTCTTTCATCGGCAAACATGCCAATTAAAAACAGCGCAGGAACCACCACCAGACGAACCCATTTTAACTGCCCATGCAACAGAAGGATGCTATGCCCCTGCCAGCCAAATAGTGACTGTGCCAATCCTGCGGGTTTAAATAACAGGTAAAAGAACTGGATGATCAGTAACGGAATTGCTGCAGCCAGCAGACCATCGGCAAACAAATGGCTGAAAATCGCAACCTGTTCATTGATGAACAATAGCCAGCCCAGTAAGGCCAGCAGCATGGGGAAAGGTAGCGCCAGCAGAAAGACATAACCCAAACCATGGAAGGTCAACCCGAAGCGATCGGTATATGGTTTGCTGGCTTTTATCAGTGTGTCATCCAGGCGAGCCTTGATTGCCCGCCGGTACCCTAGTTGCAGAGAAATCATGAAAAATCCCAACAATGCCAGTGATAGGCTGGCCTGCAGGCTGTCTTCAATATCGACGGCAAGCTGCTGCCAGTGTGATACGTTGCCAAGCCAATCAATGGATTTTAGAATTTCCTGTACATAGTTTTTATCAATCACGGGGGCGCTGGGCACCCATAACAGACGCTCATTCAAATAGCGATTGAATTTCTCACCCAGCGTAACCAGATGATGCAGGGAATAATCGACATCAGCGAGAGTTCTTAAATATTCCGAGTAAACGGAAGCGAGCTTTAATACAAACTCTTTTTGATTACTCAGCAACACGCGTAACTCTGCCTGGATCTTCAGCTGCTCCGCTTCATCAACATCACGCAAGGCATAGGCTGACATTCTCAACTGCAAAGCCTGGTCTATATTGGTCAGAAATTTTTTCTCTTCATCCAGCTGAAACTGCGCCAGGCTGGTTAATGCAGTTTCCTGGCGGATTTCTTCAAACTCACTCGCAAAGCCTTTAGTCAGTGGCAAATGACGGCGTTGTTCACGTAACAGATTACCCAAAGCTGGACTGAGCCCTGCCAGATTTATTTTCTGCTCGGCGCTCTGAGAGTCCTTCTCTAACTGTTTATAGCGGTCCTCCAGTTTATTCTTCTGATCAATATACCGTTTAATCTTTCGGTTAGTGTTTTGCAGTAACTGGTTGTAACGAATATTCTCCCGAGTAATGGCTTGTATGAACGGGTGTTTGTCGATGGCTTCTTTTTGCGCCTGAATAAGCCTGGCCTGTGCGCTTTCAATTTCCTGCTGGCGCTGTACAGCCAGAAAATCATCGATCTCTTTAATCAAGGCGGATAACTGTTCAGCTTGTAGATTCAACAATTGTAATTCGAGTTTCTGCTCCTCCATACTCAAGGGATATACAATGTTTTCCAGATCCAACTTGGTCAGCGTTGCATTCAGCCTGCTCAGGTGGCTATCCAGTTGTATCTTGCGTGCATTGAGTTCCTGTTTATTTTTTACCAGGCCGCTCAACGCAGCTTGCTCTTGCTGGGCATTGGCCTGTGAATTTTTCACCTCAGCTGACTGTTCCCTGATTTGTTGCGGTCGCTTAAGTTGATCAGCAATTTGCGTTTCTAATCGATTGATAGAAGCTTTCAGCTGATTAAGATTTGATTTTTCGATAATCAGGCGTTGTTCCAATTCATTAACCTGGAAACGTGATAACGCTTCCTGCTGCTGATCTTTAAGCTGATGTTCCGCTTTCTTGATACTTTTCTCCAGGCGCTTGATTTCATTCGGTAGGTCTTTAATCTGATTTTGAATCTCCTCAGTCTGTTGCTGCAACAACAACCGTTCTTCCAGATTATCTTCAGCTGCGATATAAGCATTCAGAATACGTTGCTTTAACGCTTCTTCAAGATTGGCTTTATTTTTTGTTACCTCAATCTTTTTCCGAATTGTCGCCAGCATTATTTCCGTTTCATTTGCCGACTTTGCAACTTCTACAACTTCTGTAACTTCCGCAAGCAATGAGGAAGTCATCAAGAAAAAAAATAACAGAGAAAATGTGACCCAGCGTGTTACTACGTTCATATCGATCATTCAAATAAACTAAATCCAACAGAATAGCTGATAATACTTAATTAGTCTTCCAGCTGGCGAATAAAATCTTTAGAATAAATATCTTATAAGAAAATTACAGGTTATTCACGATGAGCTTCAAATTCCCGACATGGCATCGCCTGCATCAACAGACGGATAAAACCGTCTTGCACAGTTCCGCCGACAAATCGGGGCTGCCCCCAGGTTCACTGGTACATATCGGTGAGAAACATGAGGCCGGAAGCAAAATCTCAGTCACCCAGTACAACCTTGATACGTTACTGCAACAGGATATTGCTTCGATTGATGAACTGAAACAGTTGCAAAACAGCGGGCTGATTACCTGGGTCAATATTGATGGATTAAGCGATACCCGCATCGTGGAAAGCATTGGCCAGGAATTGAACATTCACCCCCTGGTGCTGGAAGACATTTTAAGCACGCATCAACGGCCCAAGCTGGAAGAATACGAGAATTATCTTTATCTGGTCGTCAAAGGCATCAGCGTGGACCAGACAAATGATTTTAGCCTGCGCTACGAACAAATCAGTATTCTGCTCCTGGCAAATTACGTGGTTACCTTTAAAGAGAAAGCCGATAATACGTTCAATCCGATCCACAACCATCTGCACAACGAAAAAAACCGCCTGCGCCAATCTGGCAGCGATTATCTGGCTTACGTGATACTGGATACGATTGTTGATGAATATTTTGTCGTGGAAGACAACCTGGATGAAATTTTCGATTTATTGGAAGACAACCTGGTATTCAATCCAGGCAAAGAAAGCTTGCAGCTCATCCAGCAGGTTCGTCGCGAACTGATTACCATGAAACGCAGCATTTCTCCATTGCGTGAATTGCTGGCGACTATCCAGCGTACCGACACGGCCCTGTTGCAGGAAAAAACTTCACGTTATTACGGTGATGTCTATGACCATGTGTTGCGTGTCACCGACTCGCTGGAGTCTTTCCGGGAAAGAATCGCCGCCATGCATGATATTTACCTCTCCAGTCTCAGCAACAGAATGAACGAAACCATGAAAATTCTGACTATTTTCGCTTCTATCTTCATACCGCTGACCTTTATCGCCGGTGTCTACGGGATGAATTTTGAATATATGCCGGAATTGAAATGGCGCTGGGCTTACCCTGCGCTATGGGTATTGTTTATATCCATCAGCATTGGCCTGTTGATCTATTTCAAGAAGAAAGGATGGCTGTAATCAGCCATGCTCAAGAAGGGCTTTGAGGAGCAGGTTGATGTTGCGATAGCGAATGTCTGTTTTTTTATCCGCTTAATCCGTCAAACGGATCATTACCGTTCGAATCACGCCATTGTTCAGCAACTAATACAGGCCTTCAGGCCGGGGTTTCGACCTTCGTACCGCCCTGAAGGGCGGGGTTTCAAACCAGAGTTGGTTTTACGATCAATCACGGCTTGCCCTTCATCAAATCCTTAAGATTGGCAAAAGGATTAAAAGTAGCCGCCGTTTCAATATTTCCACCATCAGTACGCCCCATTGAGTCCTTAATCCTGGCATGTTCGTTTTCATGACAATACGTGCATAGCAGTTCCCAATTGCTGCCATCGGGCGGATTATCGTCGTGATTATTATTCTTGTGATGGACTTCTAACAACTGAAGCGTACTGTGGTCGAAGCCACGTGCACAGCGGCCACACACCCACGGGTACAATTTGAGCGCTTGTTCCCGATATCCCTTGGCGCGTTTGTCTGCGTTTTGCCGTGCCTCAAGTATTAACTTATCCAGTTTGCCGGTTTCTTTTGCCATCAACGTCCCTCTTGGAAAGATATCAACATAGCACTTCATCCAAACTCAGTCCAGCCGTCTTGTAGTGCCGTGAGTAAATTTTAATGCCCTTCGTAGAGTCTTTCCACTTCAGACTTGTAGTGTTCCATAATCTTTACTCGCCGTAGTTTCAACGTGGGTGTCAGCATTTCATTCTCAACTGTCCACGGCTCAGGTATCAGTGCAACCCGGTATATTTTGGCATAACCCGGAAAGTCATGTATTTGGTGCGTAATTCTCGGTAGCAATAGTTCTTCTATCTGCTGTCGCTGGGCGGGGTTATGGAGATCAGCATCAAGCTGATGCTGTGCGCAGACTGATTGCCATTTTTTCGGGTCAAGGACTACCAACACACTTAAATAGGAACGTCCTTCACCCACTAATATCACTTGTTCAAATAATGAATCACGAAGGATGGCGGCCTCTATGTCGGCAGGGGGAATCTTCTCCCCCGTGGACATCACGATAATCTCTTTGATTCGTCCGGTAATGATTACATGATCTTGCGCGTCAACGGCAGCCACATCGCCAGAATTAAGCCATCCATCAGCAGATATGGCCGCCTTGGTTGCTTCTGGATTATTCCAGTAACCCAGCATCACATTGGGGCCACGAATCAGCAGCGCATTATTTTCACCCAATTTAATTTCCACCTTTGGAATGGGTCGGCCAACACTGGTAGGCACATTATCCTCAAGCCGATTGGTACAGACAACGGGACTGGTTTCAGTCATGCCAAAACCTTGCAAAATGGGCAAACCCAAGCCAATAAATACGCGTGACATCTCGGCTGATAACGGTGCGCCGCCACTCATTGCTTGCCGCAATCGGCCACCGAGCCTGTTCATTAACTTATTTGCCACCAATTTATCCAGTAGTGGCCACAATAAATGTGATAATTTCCAGGGACCTCGCCCCTGCTGATGTTCAAATCGACTGTAGCCTACATCGACGGCAAAATTAAATAATTGCCTGCTCAGTTCCGACCCTTGCGCAAGTTTGGCACGAATACCTGCGTAAACCCTTTCATAGATTCGCGGCACTGAAACAAGAATAGTCGGACGGATCGTCAGCAAGTCTTCCTGCAATTGCTGAGTCGAACGCGCATAGGCGATTAAAGCACCGCACATCATAGGGATATAGTAACCGACTGTGCGCTCAAATGTATGTGACAGGGGCAAAAAAGAGAGCAACAGATCTTCTTGCAAAACCGGCACAATCTGCAAGCAGCTGTGGGCATTGGTCAGAATATTGTAATGACTGAGCATCACCCCTTTTGGCCGACCCGTAGTGCCGGAGGTATAGATAATCGTAGCCAGGCGCTGCGGGTCACTGCTCACATGCTGAACGCTATCTATCTGATGTTCCTTCGTTTCTGCTGGCAACCAATCATTATGTGAGACCAGCAAGCTTTCCGCGCACGAATAATTGTTATTTTGATCCAGCGTGTTAACGATCACTACCCGCTGTAACCCGACAATCTGATGACATGCATCACAGACTTCTTGCCACTGCGCGGTTTTCTCCAGCAGCAATAACTTGACGCCCGCATCAGACAGCATATAGGCAACATTGTCAGCGCGATCTTCTGTGTAAAATGGTACGATGACCAGTCCCAAGCCTAATGCTGCCTGCTCAAACATGACCCATTCCGGGCAGTTTCTTAACATCACCGCTACCCGGTCACCAGGAACCAGCGTTTCCTTGCTCAACGCAACCTGCCAGCGTGCCACTGCTTGCCCCATCTGTGTCCAGGTATGGTCACACCATTGTTCATTCAGTTGATCAAAATACCGATAAGCTATATTTTGCGGCGAACGGATCACCCGTTCGCCAAATAAACCATCCAGTGTTTTCGCTTGTTCTACTGAAATAATAGAGGTCATATTACTTTGCCAGATTTGCTGGGGTTTTCCTGGTTTTCTGGATTTTCCTTTAAGTCTTCTTCAGGATTATTTTCCGTAACTTTTTCATGATTACTTCCTGCAATTTCTTCCTGATTATCATTAAAACCAACTTCATGGCCACTTTCTACCGCCCCCTCAGGATTTTCTTCTGAGTCTTTCTCGGGATTACCATCTATCTCATCTTTACTGGCATCCTTGTCGGCGAACAAATCTGAAGCCGCGATTGCATTCATTTGCTCAGCGTGAAACAGACTTGATTTGCCTGCCTCAGGTAAGGTGGGTAAGGTGACATCTGACTCTTTACCAAAATCCGGGGGAAAGTCATCGACCATGATCACCCGTCGTCGCAGGTCTTTCATTTTATTGAGCAACTCCGCCTCAGAAGCCGTAATAATATTCTGTTGCAGTGCCTTGGAAATTTTCTCATCACTTTGCGCGGTAATTTGGCCTGTCTTAACTGCACTGCGCAATTTGGCTTCTATTGCCACACTCTCAACAGCGCACCGCAATGCCGCTTCCAGATCAGCCAGTGGTTCGTCGGCGGCTGTCGGGACATAGATGCCTGCGGTCAGGCGATCTCGTGCTGCGCCCGGCTCCAGCATCAATTGCGCGACTTCATGACCCAATACATCGGATGGTGGTGAATAGCGTTTGCCCAATGGAAACACCAGCATGCGTAATAACCAAACCATGACAACGTTACCTGGAAAGTTATTCAGGAGTTCATCAAAGGATTGCTGCAGTCGATAAACTGCATCCTGCATTGACCAATGCAACAACGGCAAATCTGCTGCAGGGCGACCATCATCTTCAAAACGTTTTAGCGCCGCTGAACACATATAGAGCATACTGAGAATATCACCCAGTCTGGCAGAAAGCCGCTCCTTACGTTTCAGTGATCCACCTAATATCAGCAAGGCAATATCAGCCATTAATGCAAAATTGGCCGAAAACCGAGTCAATTGTTGATAATAAGTGGCAGTTTCTGGCAGAGTGCCAGCTGGAATACACGCTTTCATGTATTTACCAACTAATCCATATAGTGGGCTGAATACACCGTTGCGAACGCTAAACACAGCATGCCCAATCAGTGCCTGATCAAAATCATGGGACGCGCGTGCTTTATTCTTTTCATGAGCCGCATTAATTTCTTTCAAGATGTAAGGATGGCAACGAATCGCACCCTGACCAAAAATAATCATGTTACGCGTCAGGATATTGGCGCCTTCAACCGTGATACCAACGGGAATCTGCTGGTAAGCACGTCCCAGATAATTTCTCGGTCCAATGCAAATTCCCTTGCCGCCATGGATATCCATGGCGTCGTTAATCGCCTGTCGCGCACGTTCTGTCAGATGATATTTGACGATGGCTGAAATCACCGCAGGCTTTTCGCCTGAATCTACTGCACCCGCCGTCATCACACGCGCCGCATCCATCATATAAGTATTGCCGCCGATACGCGCCAGCGCTTCTTCAATCCCCTCAAAATAGCCAATCGGGGTTTTAAATTGTATCCGCACTCTGCTATATGCGCCACTGGTACGTGCGGCCAGCTTGGCGGCGCCAACACTGGTGGCCGGTAGTGATATGGAGCGTCCTGCAGCAAGGCTGTTCATCAACATGCGCCAACCATGCCCCACGCCTTCTTGTCCACCGATTATCCACGCCATCGGGATAAATACCGCATCACCGGAATTGGGGCCATTCTGGAATGCGGCGTTGAGTGGAAAATGGCGGCGCCCGATATTGACACCCGGTGTATTAGTGGGAATCAATGCCAATGTAATGCCAAGATCCTCTGCACCGCCCAGGATGCGATCCGGGTCACGCAGCCTGAATGCAAGCCCCAGCAATGTAGCGACAGGACCTAACGTAATATAGCGTTTCTCCCAGGTGACACGCATACCCAGCACATCTTGCTTACCCTCATGTTCACCCCGGCACACAACACCAAAATCAGGCATTGCACCCGCATCTGATCCTGCATCGGGTGAAGTCAAAGCAAGACAAGGCACCTCGACGCCCTTGGCAAGACGCGGTAAATAATAATTTTTCTGCTCTTCCGTGCCGTAATGCAATAGCAACTCTGCGGGCCCCAGTGAATTTGGCACCATCACGGTTACGGCTGCGGTACCGCTGCGCGAGCCGATCTTCATTACCACCTGGGAATGCGCCAACGCCGAGAAGCCATAGCCACCATATTGCCGGGGAATAATCAGACCAAAAAAACCTTTATCCTTGATGAATTGCCAGACTTCCGGCGGTAAATCCTGCAACTCGTGGGTAATCTTCCATTCATCCAGCATTGCGCACAATTGTTCGACGGGACCATCAAGAAAAGCGACTTCCTCCGCACTCAATTTTGGTTTGGGACAGGCCAATAACTTGTTCCAGTCGGGTTTGCCGCTGAACAAGTCGCCATCCCACCATACCGTACCCGCATCCAGCGCTTCCTGCTCGGTTTGTGAAATCTGCGGGAGCATTTTGCGGAAGAGATTAAGTATCTGGTCAGAAATTATCAGGCGACGTAAAGTAGGAACTGCAAGTATCACTCCAATAACCGCAATCACTAATAAAAGAATATAACAAAGAAACAGGAGCATAATAATTTACCCTTTGTAGATTGAACCCAATTAAGTCACCACCTATAACTTGACCCGGATATTGCATGAATTGCACACGCCCTCACTTGTCTCTTGATTCCACAAGGAATTGTCTCAGTCAGGTGTATGAATAACTACACCGCTTCTTCGAAAAATCCCTTGTGAAACCAATACCATGCGTGATCATCGTGCGAATTCATGCAATATCCAGGTTAAGACTTCAGTGCAAGACATGAATCAGGCGTGTAAAATCAAACATCTGCTGAAAACCCGGAGATAACTGGTAAATTTACATGATTATCACGTAAACCCCTACCCTAATAATAAAGCTTATTGACATATTATTATAAAACTCTTACACCCGATGGATTGAGAAACCGTCTGTTTCAGTATCTTTTCTTATTATTCATCCAATTTAGAATCCCAAATACAGGAAATACGCTATGTCCAATGACACCCTGGCTCTTGCCCAAACACTGATCGCCCGTCGTTCATTGACACCCGATGATAGTGGCTGCCAGGAAATTTTGATTACCCGCCTGGAAAAACTTGGGTTCAACGTCGAAAGATTGCGCTTTGGGGAAGTCGATAATCTATGGGCACGACGTGGGTCAACTGGCCCTGTGCTTTGTTTTGCCGGACACACGGATGTGGTTCCAACTGGCCCACTGGAACAATGGAATAGCGAACCATTCACCCCAACCATCCGTGAAGGCAGGCTTTATGGGCGTGGCGCTGCAGACATGAAAACTTCACTGGCCGCATTTATTACCGCAATTGCAGCTTTTGTCACTATGCATAAGGACCATAATGGCTCGATTGCACTGCTCATCACTTCAGATGAAGAAGGACCTGCAGTCAACGGCACCGTCAAAGTGGTGGAAATACTCAAAGCACGCGGCGAATTATTAGACTACTGTATTGTTGGCGAACCCACCTGTATGGATGAACTGGGAGACACTATCAAAAATGGCAGACGAGGTTCACTGTCGGGCAACCTGACCATCAAAGGTATACAAGGCCATATTGCCTATCCACACCTGGCAAAAAACCCGATACATCTGGTTGCCCCCGCGATTGCTGAACTTGCTCAGACCCAATGGGATGATGGCAATGAATATTTCCCGCCCACCACCTGGCATATTTCCAATATCAATGGAGGGACAGGGGCCACCAATGTCATCCCGGGCGCAGTCAATATGCTATTTAATTTTCGCTTCTCAACAGCCAGCACGGTCGATTCCCTGCAAACCCACGTACACAGTATTCTCGACCGACATGGGCTGGATTACGACTTAAAATGGGAACTCTCGGGAAAACCTTTTCTCACCCCTAAAGCTGAACTGGCTAACGCCATGAGCCGTGCAATTCAAAGTGTCACCGGCATCGAACCACAACTATCGACCTCCGGCGGAACCTCGGATGGTCGCTTCATCGCCGATATCTGCGCGCAATTGATAGAGTTTGGTCCCTGTAATGCAACGATTCACAAACTCAATGAAAATGTTGCAGTAAGCGATATTGAACGTCTTGCAGAAATCTACCAGTTAACCATAGCGCATTTATTGGTAGACAAAATATAATCAAAAATCACAAATCAGTCACCCATCATTTTCAGGAACACGCCTGCACTAAATATTCCACCGCATTCAATAAGTTGTAGGATAATTCCTAATACAAAAAAATTCTCTGCGGCCAGAAATGCCCTGTGATCAGGTGGTTAATCTTTTTATAGCGTCCTAAATAAATAATTTATTATGCCGAAGCCATGCATGGGCATAACAAACAGTGCTTGAACCATTTATTTTCAATATCCATAAAGGCGGCTAAGAATGAGAATTAATGAACCGGTCACACAAAATGATATGGGTATGGGTAATGATACTACGATCATTTCAACCACCAACCTCAAAGGAGCGCTCACGTCGGCAAATGAAGATTTTGTCAGAATGAGTGGCTTCACCTGGGAAGAGCTGGAAAATAAGAATCACAATATTATTCGCCATCCCGATGTGCCACCTGAAGCCTATGCGATGCTATGGGATGCACTCAAATCCGGCAATCCCTGGATGGGAATAGTTAAAAACCGCAATAAAAACGGGGATCACTACTGGGTCGACGCTCTTGCCAGCCCACAATATGAAAACGGCAAGATTGCTGGCTATCAGTCTGTCAGGGTAAAGCCGCAAAAAGCCTGGATTGATCGCGCTGATTCTTTGTATGCCAGGATCATGTCGAAAAAATCACCCGAGGATAAAAAACGCTCGACGTTACATGAAGTCAAGCTTACACATTTTCCACTCAGTTTCACCACAAAAGTATCACTCGCTATCACCAGTATCTTTGCAATTACTTTTGGCGGTTTTGCGATTGCCGGGCAAATTTCAGTATTTTTGGCGCTGATTGGATTTGGTGTCGGCAGCCTGTTAGCTTATGCTGTTATATTCAAAATGTTCAGTGCGCTCCGTGATATGGCAAAGAGATCAACTCGCATCGCCAATGATCCACTGGCTCGATTTGTTTATACAGGGAGAAATGATGATCTGGGACAAATTGAACATGCCCAGATATTTTTGAATGCAAAACTACGTGCCGCAATTGGCCGACTAAAAGAGTCGTCTTCAGTACTGGAGACCGCTTCACATGAAATAGAGACGGGTAACATGGATCTCTCCAGCCGTACTGAGAGCCAGGCATCCAGCCTGGAAGAAACGGCATCCAGCATGGAAGAAATGACCGCTGCCGTGCGGCAGAATGCAGACAATGCAAGAGAAGCGGATAAGCTTGTCCTGGAAACACAACAGCAAGCGGAAAAAAGCACGGATGTTGTTGCCAGTACTATTAAAGCAATGTCTGAAATTAACAGCAGCAGTAAGAAGATTGCAGATATTACCAATGTAATCGATGAAATTGCCTTTCAAACCAACTTGCTGGCACTCAATGCGGCCGTAGAAGCAGCACGCGCCGGGGAACAAGGTCGCGGTTTTGCAGTCGTTGCCAATGAGGTGCGTAATCTCGCGGGTCGCAGTGCCGAATCAGCAAAGCAGATCAAAGATCTGATTAGTGACAGTGTTTCCAAAGTAGAGACTGGAACTGAGCTGGCTAATGAGTCTGGAAAATCATTAAGAATGATAAATGAAAGTATGAAGAAGATTTCTGATATCGTGGCGGAAATTTCCGACTCCTGTCAGGAACAGGCAAATGGTATTGAACAGATTAATCAGGCCATCACGCAAATTGATGAAACAACCCAACAAAATGCGACCTTGGTTGAACAAGCTGCCGCAGCGAGTAGCGCAATGAGTCAGAAAGTCAGCCATCTCGCTAGCTTAGCTGATGAATTCAAACAAGAAGCCAGCTAAAAAGCTTCGTATATTTACCCGGAATTAATGCCAGTTAATTCCGGGTAATTTTATTTATCACGAGTCAGCTGAAGATGGAATCCAATTCAGGCTCGTGGCAACAACCTTCAATATCTTATGGGCACCTCTAAAAATTCTGGGTTCTAAACAAGACCCGGCGCGAATAAAAAATATTGCCGCAGCAGATGATGGATAGGTAAGGAAACATTTTTTGCGGGCAACGAAGTATGGTGACGAAACGGGGTAAGCAGGCAAGCCGCAAAGCGGCTGCTCGCAAAATATGGATTTTTAGAAGTGCCCTTATTGTCCTTTTATTCTAATAACTTGTGTTCTGTCGCATACTGGAACAACTGCAAGTTATTTTTCATACCCATCTTTTTCAGGATGCGTGTCCGGTATGTACTCACCGTTTTTATACTAATTGATAATTTTAGTCCAATTGAAGTCAAGGGTTCCCCAGCGCAGATTAATTTAAAAATATGCAGTTCTCTGTCAGAAAAACTTAAATGCGGCTGTACTCTCGATTCACAATCATCATCAAAGAGCAATTTCTCGGCCAGCTCCTGACTCACATATCTTCCGCCAGCTGCCAGTCGACGAATCACGCTGAGGAGAAGGTCGATTGAGCAATCTTTGGTGAGATAAGCGCTTGCGCCTGTACGTAACGCTCTAATGGCATACTCATCCTCAGGATACATGCTTAGAACCAGAATTTGAAAGCTAAGTTTATAAGCCTTCAATCGCTTAAGCACTTCCAGTCCATTCATATCTGGCAGATTGATATCCAGAATCATCACATCCCATTCACAATCACGTCCCGCTTTCAAAGCCGCGCGTGCATTCCTGGCTTCAGCGGCAATGACAATATCCGATGTTTCTTCAAAAATTCGTTTTATTCCATCCCGGAAAAGGGTGTGATCATCAACTATTAGAACTCTGATTACCATATCACTTATTTCTTTCTCCGAGACACTATGGTAAGCGGTATACTCAATTGCACTATGCTGCCCTGAGATGGATTGCCACTTATTTTTAGCTTGCCATTCAATTGTTCGGCACGTTCAAACATCCCGAGAAATCCAAAAGAATTCTGATCCAGTAATTGCTGTTCGGTGATTCCAATACCATTATCCCTGATTTCTATCACCATATTTTTTCCAATTTTGGTAAGGTTAACTTCTATAACCGTCGCCTGCGCGTGCTGTGCGATATTGGTAAATGCTTCCTGGATAATTCTAAAAATCTCTGTTTCATGCCGTTTTCCCAGGCTGGAAAAACCTGCCTTGTTTATCGTCAGATGACATTTTATGTCATGATGCTGCTCAAATTCTCGCACCAACCCCTTGATCGCCTCTTTGAGTCCAAGATTATCCAGGACACTGGGGCGCAAGTCCTTCGATATCTTGCGTATGAGCTCTATGGCCTCTCCAGTTAATTGGTGCATGGAATGAATCCTTGGATAAAAGGATTCAAATTCGGATTTAGCCTTTCTGCAAAGCCAATCAAGATCCATTCTGATTACTGACATGATGCCCCCCAGCACATCATGAATTTCCCTGGAAATTTTTGCTCGCTCATCTTCCCGTATGTTCTGCAAATGCTTGGTCAAGGCATGCAATTTCTCCATCGCCTGTTTTTTCGCGGTGGTATCTTCGATCATGCACAAGTGGTATAAAAGATTGTCCTTATAGTTGATGGACGCAACCGACATATCAATCCATATGACAGACTCATCAGGACGAACCAATCTGCTGGATATTCTGAAATCATGAATCTGCTGGGCATTCAGCAATGCTATTTTATCCTGGTACGCCGGTACATCATCAGGATAGATGATCTGCATTCGGTTAATATTCTTGAATTCTTTCAAATCATATCCGGAAATTTCCGCATACTTTGCATTAACGTGAACGAACGCTTCGGTCAATGAATTGATCAATGCAATCCCCACGGGAGCTTTCTCAAAAATAGTCTGAAATCTCAGCTCGGCATACTTGATGGATTCTTCCGCCCGTTTACGTTCAATGGAATAGCGAATAACACGTGACAACACACCCTCAGCCATACGCCCTTTAACCAGATAGTCCTGGGCGCCCGCCTGAATCATTTGGAGAGCGAGCGGTTCATCGGCTCGATAGGATAATAATGCAATGGGAATGCTTGCAGCTGCTTCATGAACTCGATTGAATGTTTCGAAACCGTTGCTGTCCGGCAAATTGAGATCCAGTAATATCACATCAGCGTCATGTTGTCGCACATACTCAAGCGCTTCACTCAAGCGCTCGACATGTGTCACGGCAAATTGTCCTGTCATCACATGAAGTAATTCGTCTTTTACCAACAATGCGTCGGTTGGATTGTCTTCTATCAGAAGAACTCGAATCACGTTTTTAATCATTTTTTTCAGAATATTGATTTCGTTGGTAACGTCACGATCTGGAACCAGAAATGCTGTACTGACTGTATTATTTGAATGAAACTGTCAAAATCCATTGGCTTTCTGATATAGCAATTAGTGTAATGTCCATAGGCTTCGGCAATGTCTTCATCAGAATTTGAAGTCGTGAGAATGATGACGGGAATACTTTTCAGGCTCATGTTCTGTTTGAGTTCAGCCAATACTTCCAGGCCACTCTTCCGTGGCATGTTCAAATCCAGCAGAATTAAATCTGGACGCGGCACGTGAATATATTTGCCTTGCTGATACAGAAACGCGATCGCCTCTACCCCATCATCGACTATGTGCAGTTCGGAGATGATTTTTGAGCTGGCCAGCGCTTCCTTGGTCAACATGACATCCGTTGGATTGTCCTCAGCCATTAAGATATTGATTGGACGAAATTGTTTATGATCATTCATAGCATGTTATCTCCTATCTGGAATAGAAAAATAAAAAGTAGCGCCTTTCCCGGGACTGGATTCGACCCAGATGCGGCCATCGTGATATTCGACTGCTTTCTTGCAAATTGCGAGTCCAATACCTGTGCCAGGATAATCCTTGCGTGTATGCAGGCGCTGAAATATACGAAATATACGCTCAAAATATTGTGCTTCAATACCGATACCCTGGTCAGCAACAGAGAATATCCATGCGCCGTCTTTGCGTACCGCGCCGATATGAATTTTCGGTGGATGTCCTCCACAAAACTTGATAGCATTGCTGATGAGGTTCTGGAAGACTTGGGCCAACTGGTTTGGGTTTCCATTGATCATAGGCAGCGCTTCATGAGTGATTGCCGCGCCACTTTCCGCAAGGCTCAGCGTGAGATTTGCCAGCACATTATCCAGTAATTTCGAACAATCCGTTGGTATGGCGCTTCGGCTTGCATCAACCCGCGAATAGACCGAAAGATCATTAATCAGCGCCTGCATCCGCTCAACACCACTCACCGCATGTGAGATGAATTCATCAGCACATGCATCGAGCTGTTTCTCGTAACGTTTTTTGAGCAGCAGAACACAACTGGACACCGATCTAAGTGGCTCCTGCAAGTCATGCGTGGCAACATAGGTAAACTGCGCCAATTCACTATTGGAGCGCGCCAGTTCCGTAATTTGCATTTCCATCAATCGCGCCATCTCCTTACACTGGGTAATCTCGGTGCGAATGGCGATATATTGGTACGGTTTTTTCGCCGCATCAAGAAATGGCACGATCGTGGTATCTACCCAGTAAAAAGCGCCATCCCTGGCGCGATTCTTGATCTCACCTCTCCAGACATCGCCTGTTGCGATCGTTCGCCATAGATTGTGCATAAATTCTTTTGGGTGAAAATGAGCGTTAATGATGCGGTGATCCTGACCCAGCAGCTCCTCGCGTGAATACTTGGAAATATCGCAGAATTTATCATTAGCGTAAGTAATTCTTCCCTGCCTGTCGGTAATCGCGACGATGGCGTGCGCATCCAGTGCTAATTGAATCATCTTGACTTCTTTTAATGAGGACTGGAGGTCATTGATTATTTTCCTGCGCTCAAACCATCGCTGCAAATCAGTTGCAATGGCCTCGATCAGATTCTGCTCTTCTGGCAGGAGAAAAGGTTTATCTTCAGTATAAAAGAGCCGCAACTGACCGCGCATTTTATGGCCGATCATGATCGGCGCATGCAATCCATGCCTAAGCGCTTGACTGTAATTGTCAGAAACAAACTGCTCCCCTTCAAACTCGACCATGGCAACCGCCATCTCCGGGAACTGCATTGCCGTTATCAGGTGCTTGAATAATCGTTGCAGAAATTCATCTACTGACAGATCCAGATCCATGTCGAGGCGAATCGCATAAAGACAGGATAATTCCTTTAATCTCTCTTTCAATTGCCACTCGAGTTGCCTATCCAGCTGAATTTGCCGCACCAGCGAATGTCGCAGGCGTTGCGCTATCTCGGTCACTGATTTGGCTTGCCCAGTCAAACTATTTACTCTTTCTTCGGCATATTGCAGCAACTCATCAGATTCCAGTTTCTTGAATTTATCCATGGTTATCAAAAATCAGTCGTGTATCCGGTCATCAGAGAACCCTATTATGAGAATTATCCTACGCGCATTTTCTGATATATCCGACAAATATACCCAAGTTATATGCCGTATTATCATTCAGTTAAAATTAATGGTCTACAAAAAAATGGATATGCCCGTCAAATGCAATAACAGTTCTTTGCTGATGAGTCTCATTCTGGAAATCTACAACAGCATGTTATTGAAATACGCCAGTGACGAAGACCTTCTGCGAACAGTCTGCAACAAACTGTTATTACACGAAACTTACCTGATTGTATGGATAGGTGACATCCAGCCAGATAGAAGCAGCAGCAAGATAGTGGCCGCAGAAGGAGCAATGACTTCATTATTGCATACATACTGGAATGGCCTATCCGTCAAGGATAATCTGATCACCCAATGTATGCACGAAAAAACACCGATCCAGTATATTGAAAAAACAACCAGTGAAGCAGGTGGTGATGTCTGGCGGGATTTCATGGTTAGAATAAAAGCCTCAGCTATCATCGCAGTACCGCTGATGATTGATAATCAATGTACAGGGGCACTGTATATAGGCACTGAACTACCAGACGCTTCCTTTAACTCTATGGAAAGCTGCTTACTCACACTGCTTGGACAATATATCAGCTATATTCTGGATGCCCGAGCCAGTTCACGAAAACTCTCTCAATCACTTAAAGAAATTAGAATAACTGAGAAGATATTCAATTCCACTCATGAAGGTATTGTGGTCACTGATCCGCAAGGCGCCATAACTGCCATCAATCCCGCGATAACTCAAATCACGGGTTACAGCGAGCAAGAGTTAATCGGGGAAAACCCCCGGATTTTACAGTCAGGAAAGCAAAGCAAAGCTTTTTACATCGCCCTATGGAAAAAATTAAAACAAACGGGACACTGGAAAGGTGAAGTCTGGAACAGACACAAGGATGGCACTATTTATCCCGAGATATTGAATATTTCCGCCATTAAGACGACGGACACTGAACAAGAATCAATAGGCTATGTTGCCATACTTACCGACATCAGCACGCAAAAAGCGATGGAAACCCAACTGCAACAGATGGCCTTCTATGACAGTTTAACCAGTTTACCGAACCGGGCGCTGTTCAAGGAACTATTTAATTCGGCCGTTGCCAGCGCCAAACGCAACCGGCAGTCTATAGCGATCCTATATATCGATCTTGATGGGTTCAAAATTATCAACGATACCATGGGCCATTCAGCCGGCGATGAATTGCTCCAGGTGGTTGCCAGGAAAATAGGGCTGAACATCCGGGAAAATGATGTGCTGGCCCGACTTGGGGGTGATGAATTTGCCTTGATTCTGCAACCCATAAACTCGATTGAAGACCCTACAACGGCAGCAGGAAAAATTAATCGGCTATTGGAAGAACCCATACTGATCGGCGCCCGGGAAGTGTTCATCTCAGCTTCTATCGGCATCAGTCTCTATCCTGAGAACGGGAATACTTATGAAGATCTGTTAATGAATGCCGACACCGCAATGTATCGTGCAAAAGAACAAGGAAAGAAATGTTCCCGGTTATACACCGCATCCATGAGTCACTATTTATCTACACAGTTGGCACTGGAAACAGAGCTGAGATTTGCGTTGCAACGAAACGAATTGGTGCTGCACTACCAGCCACAATTAGATCTGAACAGTGGCCAGGTTATTGGCGTAGAAGCTCTGGTGCGATGGCAACACCCCAGGCATGGACTGATTGCTCCAGACCAATTCATCCCGCTGGCGGAACAATCCGATCTGATTATTTCGCTTGGCGAATGGATATTGCATGAAGCCTGCGCCACCATGAAACACTGGCAAGACACCTCGATTCCTGTTGAGCGAATAGCCGTTAATTTCTCTACTCAACAGATCTCAAACCCCAACCTGATTCATCATATAAAGTCAACATTAGCAGAAACTGGCCTTAAAGCAGAGGCGCTGGAAATAGAGATTACTGAAAGCTGTTTGATGCCATTCAGTTTAAATTGCTCGGGAAGTTATGACTGCGTTTGCCGCAATACCGATGCGCCATTGATTAATGCCAATAACGTTCTGGATCAACTCAAGAAAATCGGGGTACGAATTGCAGTTGATGACTTTGGTACCGGGTATTCGAACCTGGGTTATTTAAAGGCGTTTCCTCTGGATTGTCTGAAAATTGATAAATCATTCATGCTGAATGTTTCTACCAAAAAGAATGATGCCACCATCGTTAAAGCCATTATTGCGATGGGACAAGCGCTTGGTTTGGAGTTGATCGCTGAGGGTATAGAAAACATTGAACAGCAACAATTTTTGATTGAGAATCACGTCAATTTAGTCCAAGGTTACTATTACGCTCGACCCTTGCCGAAAGAACAGTTTGAAATATACATGAAAAAATCGACTGGCAATAAACAAACGTTGATTTAAAACAAGCCATACCATAAAAAGTTTCAACGTCGCAGGATTTTCCCTACTTTGCTTACAGGATATTTCCTTATGGATTTCCAGAATATTCTGGACAAAATTTTATAGTAACCGTGCCGCAATATCAGATCAGTGACCTGGAAACATAGGCCAGCCCCGGTTAACCGTTTTAAAACAACCTGATTTCTAATCATAAAGGGAGATGAGCATGAGAGTTAATTTACCTGTTTCCAACATAGAATATCCTATCGGAGATGACACCTTGATTGTATCGACTACCGATACAAAGGGGCGCATTACCTATGTAAACCAAACTTTTATTGAGGTCAGTGGATTCACGGAAGACGAGCTGTTAGGTAAGGCACACAACATCGTACGTCATCCAGATATGCCACCGGAGGCATTTATAGACCTATGGAAAACGCTTCAGACTGGCAAACCGTGGACCGGTCTGGTTAAAAACCGTCGTAAAAATGGCGATTACTACTGGGTTCTTGGTAACGCCACACCGCTGATTGATAATGGAAATATCGTTGGCTATTTGTCTGTCCGCACGAAGCCATCACGTCAATTAATCGAGCAGGTAGCGCCAATCTACCGTCGATTTATTGAAGGCAAGGCGAAAAATCTTGCGATAAAGAATGGGGGGGTCGTTCGTACCGATTTTATAGGTAAGGTCGCTGCATTATTCCACATGACTTTTGGAAAACGTATCGCCATGTATTTATCTTTGCCAACGCTACTATTAATGGGTGCTGCTGGCGCCGGCTGGTGGGGACAAACGCAGATGTCAGCCGCACCCTGGCTGAACAGTTTTGTTCCGCTAGCGACCCTAAGTGGCGCCTTATTAATGGGCATATGCGGTTATTGTATCGTGCAAAGTACTGTCCGGCCTTTACGCAAAGCCATTGATGCATCCAATACATTGGCCGCAGGGGATTTAAGAATCAAAATTTCAGATGAGCATTCTGGTGAATTTGGGGAATTATTTAAATCAATTGCTCAAATGGGTATTAATCTAAGAGCAACGGTTCTTGATGTTCGCAGTAGTGCCGAGTCGGTAAATGTGGGGTCCAGTGAAATAGCATCGGGTAATATGAATTTATCGCAACGCACTGAAGAACAAGCGGCATCGCTTGAAGAAACCGCATCCAGTATGGAACAACTGACTTCAACCGTCGCACAAAATGCTGATAATTCCAGACAGGCCAGTCAACTTTCTGCAAGTGCCAGCAATATTGCCGTCAAGGGTGGTCAAATGATGACGAATGTCATTAGCACCATGTCTACAATCAGTGCCAGTTCAAGTAAAATTGCAAGCATCATCAGCGTCATCGATGGCATTGCATTTCAAACCAATATTCTGGCATTAAACGCCGCAGTGGAGGCCGCTCGTGCGGGAGAACAAGGCCGGGGGTTTGCCGTTGTTGCGACGGAAGTGAGAAATCTTGCGCAACGAAGTGCCGCTGCAGCCAAAGAAATAAAACACCTTATCGATGATTCGGTAGAAACTATCGATAACGGCGCCAAACTGGTGGATGAAGCTGGTGCAACCATAGCGGAGATTGTTACTTCAATTACACATGTCGCTGAGATTATGTCGGAAATTACTGCCGCTTCGCAAGAACAGAGCGTAGGCATTGAGCAAATTAATCAGGCGATAACTCAAATGGATGAAGTGACACAACAAAATGCAGCGCTGGTAGAAGAAGCCGCTGCCGCCGCAGGATCTCTGGAAGATCAAGCAAAGAGTCTGACAGGCGCTATTTCAATTTTTAAAGTAGGAGGCCAATCCAGCACACTTATGGGCCAGACCATTACAAATACTTCAGCGATTCGACCTGCCACCAGAAGAGGAATTTTAAAGCAAAATACATTGCCATCTGTCGTGAGAAGTAAACATAGCCACATGAATAGAAAGGTTGTCAACGGTAGCAATGAAGAGTGGGGTGAGTTTTAGCAACGGGTTTGCGTACAGTCATTGACAGAACTCGAACTCTCAGAAATCTGTCGGACTTAAACTTAAGGGCACCTCTAAAAATCCAGAGTTCTAAACAAGACCAGTCGCGAATAAAAAATATTGACGCAGCATATGCTTGATAGGTAAGGAAATATTTTTTGTGAGCAACGAAGTATGGTGACGAAACGGGGTAAGCAGGCAAGCCGCAAAGAGGCTGCTCGCAAATATGGATTTTTAGAGGTGCCCTTAAAGCTGGTCTACTACGCAAATAGGGCAAGCGGTTCATATTACCCCGATTCTTCGTTGCATAAAATTACTATGCACTTCAAAATCCGGTCAATCTGTTCACGCTTTACCACCTTGCTCGCCAAGATTACTTAAGTCCGATAGACGCCTGAAAATCAGGTTCGCATTCCATATCTTAATAATGTTATATTGTCTGATTAAATCAAAGAGTTGCTACGGACTGTCGTTAACTCATCAAACAGTTGTGGAAAAATTGGATTTGCAGCATTATCATCATTTGGTAAAAAACTCAGATTAAGATTCCAATTAAAATTGAAAAATAATAAACAAACACCTGATTTTGACTTTGATCAATGGGCCAAGATGGCCAACCAGGACCCTGAGCAATTTGAGCGGATGCGACAACAGTTAATCAACGAACTGATGGAACGGGCACCGGTTCACCTCAAACAGCGCATGGAAGGCCTGCAATGGCAGATCGATCAAATACGCAAACAGGCAAATAACCCCATGACCGCCTGTCTGCACATCTCGCAGCAAATGTGGGACAAAGTGTATGGAGAAAGAGGGTTATTGAAAGCATTGCAGGAGCCGGAAATGGTACTACAGTCACTCAGTGAAGAGTGTACCGCCAACAATGTTGTTCCCTTGAATAAATACAAACCCACTGATATCAGCTGATAATTCCCATCCTGGATCACGGGGTTGCCTTAAGGGCACTTCTAAAAATTCAGAGTTCTAAACAAGACCAGGCGCGAATAAAAAATATTGACGCGGCATATGATTGATAGGTAAGGAAATATTTTTTCGGGCAACGAAGTATTATTGTGACGAAACGGGGTAAGCAGGCAAGCCGCAAAGCGGCTGCTCGCAAAATATGGATTTTTAGAGGTGCGCTTAAATGAATAGCAGGTGGTGGTGCTGGACGCATACGTACTTCAGGAAAGTATGCGTGCCTGAAAGCAGAGATTAATTCGAGCGGGAATTGAGAATTTTAAATGGCACAACCTGCGCCATACCTGGACAAGCCGGTTAGCTTAACAGGGCAGGCTCATAAATGCATAAATGTACTGCCGGAACTCTGAGGCTGGAAGTCGGGAGAGATGGCCAGTCGATATGCTCTCCACAATCAAAACCGCAGCTTATACAGCACGCCGAGTATGTTTTTAATGCGCTTGATAGCCCATTTTTTCACATAAAAATAAAAAACAGGCCAGAGAAACAAACTAACCTATTGATTTGTCCGCTTATCTTACCTGGTCAGAACCAGTGAATATGGATATTCCAATCATTGCCTTCCGGTTGTAAAACATTGATAGACACTGAAGCTGCGTCTTCCCTCATTAATTTCCGAAATGGGAACAATCGTATCGCCACCCATCAAAGCTGCCTCATTACGTGCAAGGTCCGCAAGCTCACCTGCAATTTTTTCCATATCACGACTAAACACTACTTTACTTACAACTTTAGTATTAATTTTTCCTAGATTTTTGCAGGACTCGACTGCTCTTGCTGATTGCACCAAGCGCACGCCTTCGCCATTCGAAGTAACCTTAACCCATGTACAGGAAGACAGTATTAAACCACCACAAACAGCAATAAGGGTTATTTTCATTACACAACCTCATTTAATGGAAAAAAGTTTTTTATTAAGTAGTTTGGGAGTACGTAATATTGTTTGCTTTTTGTACTCTGCAATTTTCTGCACAGTGGCTACACAAAGAATTGAAAAGAAAAAGAGGCCAGAGAAATTCTCCAACCTCTTGACTTTTTGGTGGGTCTGACTGGACTCGAACCAGTGACCAAGGGATTATGAGTCCCCGTGAAACACCATTTATCAATGTTGATAGCCGTTTAATAAAGCACACTAAACAAGCAAAAACAACGCACTAACCAAAACCGTGTTATTATCCGTGTTGATTAGAATATATCATAATTGATTGAATTTGCCTACATGGTGCCTACATGAAAATGAACAAAAAAAACTTCACAAGCGGCGTTATTGCTGGAGCACGTTGCGACCCAGAAAAAAAACAAGCCCTTTTTTTTGATGCAAAAACACCCGGCTTAGGCTTACGGGTAACAAACGCGGGTGCAAAAAGCTATATCTTTGAAACGAGACTGCACGGAAAGACCCTGCGTATAACGATTGGCGACACTTTTACCTGGACAATTAAAAAAGCACAGGAAGAAGCAACACGCCTCAAAATGATGGTTGACCAGGGCACAGACCCGCGCCAAGTGGAAGCTGAACAGGAAGCCGCCAAGGTATCCGAATTAGCCGCAATGGTGGCACAGCGAGCACGGGAGACGATGACGGTAGGCATGGCATGGCATGAGTATGTTTCAGCCATGAAGCCCGCATGGGGCGCCCTTCATCTACACGACCATACCCGCGCCATGCAGGCGGGTGGCGAGAGAAGAACTCGAAGCCACAAGTTAACTGAACCCGGAACGCTTACCTCATTGGCAACAGTACGCCTTGTCGACCTGACCACTGAACTAATGGCAGCATGGGCCAAGGTGGAAGGGTCGAAACGACCAGCCCGCGCCCGCAATGCCCGAACCCTGCTAAGTACGTTCCTGAACTGGTGCGTCGCGCATCCCATCTACAAAACAATCGTTACTGACAATGCCGCGCAACATAAGGAGGTCAAAAAACATTTAGGCGTTCCAAAAAAGAAAAATGACGCCATCCAACGTGAACAGTTGCCTGCATGGTTCGCCGCCGTAAAACAAATCGGTAACCCGGTTATTTCCGCCTACCTGCAAGCCATGTTATTGACTGGTGCAAGACCTAACGAATTGATAACCGTTCGTTGGGCTGATGTAGATTTTCAGTGGAACAGCATGACAATTAAAGACAAGGTGGAAGGTTTGCGCGTCATCCCGTTAACGCCTTATGTGGCGCACCTGCTGGCCGGATTACCACGCCGCAATGAATGGGTATTCTCAAGCCCTACCGCTGCCAGTGGGCACTTGGTGGAGCCGCGTATTGCTCATGATAAGGCCTGTGCCGTTGCCGGTCTTGCCGTGACCCTGCACGGTCTGCGCCGTAGCTTTGCCAGCCTGTGTGAGTGGATAGAGGTTCCCGTCGGTATCGCTGCACAAATACAAGGCCATAAGCCGCAAGGGGTGAGGGAGCAACACTATATCCGCCGCCCGCTTGACCTGTTGCGGATGTGGCACGTCAAAATAGAAGCATGGATATTGGAACAAGCTGGGATTGAGTTTGTGCCAGCGGAAAAGCCGGGTGTGCTGCGTGTAGTGGAAAGTTGATATTGATATTTATATCTCTATACGATACAGTACGTCATGATTAAGACATTCCGCCACAAGGGGTTGAAAGCCTTTTTCAGGAAGGGAAGCACGGCGGGCATTCAAGCCGCTCATGCTCCACGACTAAAGCGGCAGTTGCTGCGCCTCAATGTGGCTAGAGACCCTAGCTACATGAACATACCGGGGTGGAATCTGCATCCATTATCTGGCGGACTTGCTGGGCATTTTTCGATATGGGTTAGCGGCAATTGGCGCATGACGTTCACGTTTAAGGGCACTGATGCCGTGCTGGTGGACTATCAGAATTATCACTAAAAGGAGACTCAACTATGACCTGCATGTTCAATCCGCCGCACCCCGGTTTAACCTTGCGTGATGACGTGTTGCCCGCGCTGGGCCTGTCTGTGACCGAAGCCGCAAAGCAACTTGGCGTTGCCCGTGTGACGCTATCCCGCGTGCTGAATGGACGCGCTGCTATATCACCAGAAATGGCGTTACGCCTCGAAGCATGGCTAGGTAAAGAACGGGGTGGTCATGCTGACGCGTGGCTGGCCGAGCAATGCGCCTATGATATGTGGCAAGTTGAGCAGCGATTCAAAGCCGAGCCGATGCACGTTCAACCTGCGCCAATAGCCGCCTGACCGTTTGTAGAGAGGTTATGGATTATGCAAATCAAAACTAAATCAGGCCGGACGCTGATATTACCGACCCCGGAAGAGGATGCGCAAATTACCGCTGCTGCACTAACCGACCCGGATAACTTGCCGCTGACTGGTGCAGAGTTAAGCCAGTTCAAGCGAGGGCGTGGAAGGCCACCGGGGAGCGGTACAAAAGAGCAAGTAACACTTCGCTTGGATGTAGAGATACTGGAGCAATTCAAGGCCACAGGCAACGGCTGGCAGACACGCATCAATGATGCACTACGGGAATGGGTGAAGCATCACTGATTAACGAGTTAGTCACTGCCTACCCTGCGAGTAATTACCAAAGGGGAAAAGCCAGAAACCTTTGCTGGCCTGACAGTGACTTCTTTCAAAGGGCGCTGAAAAGGGGCGTGTATGTCTGAACAAGAAAAATCAAAAGAATCTATCCGCAGGCTTGCGAGAGAATGGCCGCCTGAAGACACAAGTTTTTTCCATGTAATGATTACAGAGATTGAACGCAGCTTACCGCCTGAAAGTAAGCATCAAAGTTCCAAAAAAGCTTTGGAGTATTGCAAGAAAGCCCGCGAATTTGGTTTCACGGAAAAGGGCTTAATTTTTCTAGTGGAAGCTGAGGCTTTCAGAAAGGACTTTTTACTTTATGACCTCGCTGTCAAAGGCGAGCTATTCACCAAAAAACCACCACGCGGAACTGACGAGCTGGGTCACGTGCTTTCTGATATTTTGAAACGGATAGGTAAAAACGCGCCCAGCAAAACTGTTTTAAAAGAATTGCGGAAAATGACGGGGGCTTCATCGCCTAACGCAATAATTCAGGAAGTAGATGGTAAAGGTGTGATTTTTTGGCTATCCAATAAAGGCGTTGATAAACAGACGACTCTACGAAGTTTTGAAAACCGGTTAACAAGTCTTCGCAAAAACATCTGATATTAATTTTCACGGTTCCCGACAAACCGTGAAATGGTTAAGATATTCTACAAAAATCACCAGCTTAATCTACTGATAATTACGGTGAACTATCTTTCAACATTAACGCCGCGAGGCGCTGGAGAATATCAGAAATGTCTAAATACCTACCGCTTGAAGAGGTAACCCGCCCAACAGTCCCCACAGGGGAAGCCGCTTTCTACCTCAACAGAAAATCTCAAACCTTGCGTATGTGGGCGTTTCGTGATTGTGGAGCTATGCGCCCGGTGCGTATATCTGGCCGGTTGGCATGGAGTGTAGCCGAAATTCGCAAGTTGCTGGCAGGGGGCGCCTGAAATGAGAAAAGGCCAACTCCCGATACTCGCAGAATCGACCTTTGCCGACACCCTGGATTATACAGCAAACCCAGCCAGTAAATTCGCTGGTACAGATAACCCGCGACACTTTCGAGTTATTCATTCACTACTTACTGGCCCACGGAAGCGGGAGGCAATTGACCGCATTGCGGGCGCATCGAACGGGCCGGAGCTAGTTGCTGAGCTGCGTCGCAAAGGCTTGGAGGTTCCTTGCCGCCGCGTGCCAGACTTTGATAGGGACGGTCTGCCTATCCGCCGAGGGGTTTATTATTTTTCGACCACCGACCGCGCCAAGATTAATCGCTGGCTGGCGTTGCGCGAGGCTGCGAGGTCGAACCATGAGCAATGAGATTGAGCGCGCCACAAGTGCGCTTCTTTATCTTGATGCCGGGTGTTCGCGTGAAGAATGGGTGCGGGCTGGGATGGGCGCAAAGTCTGCCGGGGTGGCGTTTGACGAGTTCCATCGCTGGAGCGCAAGCGGCGGGAATTATGCTAGTGAAAGTGAGTGCCGCACGGTTTGGAAATCGTTTAGCGCGTCCGGGCCGGTGACTCCCGCAACATTATTTGGCCTGGCTTTTGAGCAAGGTTGGCAAGACCCTGCCGCTAAGTTACGCACCAAAGAAAGATTACAGCCTGACTGTCCTATTCCCCGTACAAAACAAGCGCCGCAAACGCCCGTTAAACAGGTCAAAAATTCCACCGCCGCCGCCATTTGGGGAAACTGCGTTCCAGCAACGCAAAGTCATCCGTACATCGACCGCAAGCAAGGCAGTCCAGACGGCTTGCGAACTTACCCAAAAACCGCTGAAACGCTGCGAATCGACGGCGTTGATATGACCGACGCGCTGGTGATTCCTTGTTTTGCGCCCGATGGCGAAACACTTTTGACGCTTCAATTTATTCCGCTGGTGGGGCAAAAAAAGAACTTACCGGGTGCGTCGTTCAATGATGGATTTTTTACCGTGGGCAACGTCGCATCCGCGCAAAAAGTTTATATTGTGGAAGGTATTGGCCAAGCATGGGCAGCGAACAAAGCAACGGGAGCCGCCGCCGTAGTTTGTTTTGGCAGCGGGCGCATGGCAACTGTTACCAAGGTGCTGCGTGACAAGTGCCCTGCCGCCCGGTTAGTGATTGTTCCAGACAAAGGCTTGGAAGCGAAGGCCGCCAAAATTGCTGCTGATGTTGCAGCCCCGTGGGTTGAGCTGCCTGCTGACAAGCCTCAAAACTACGACGTGAGCGATTATCTATTGGAACACGGTGCTGGTGTATTGACTGCCTTGCTGGAACACCCCCTGAGCCCGCCTGTGCGTTACAAACTTCTGTCTGACGACGACCTTGGCAAACTGCCCCCGCTGCAATGGCGTATCAAAGGAGTTCTGCCAACAACGGGTCTGGCCGCGCTGTATGGGCCTAGCGGTTCCGGTAAAAGTTTTCTGGTGCTGGATGCTTTGCAGGCGGTGGCTGAAGGGCGCGATTGGTTTGGATGTAAAACAAAGCCTTGCAACATCGTTTATTGCTGTCTTGAGGGTGAATCCGGGTTGGCTGGCCGGGTGACTGCCTACCACACCGCCGCCCGTAGATGGGGAGTTAGCTCGTCCAATATTCGTTATTTGGTGCAGCCGTTTAACCTGTTGGATGAAGCGGACGTTAACGACTTGTTCAAAGCAATTCGAGTGAGCGGTCAAGATACTGAAGTGGTGGTGCTGGATACCCTGAACCGGGCCGCGCCGGGTACGGATGAAAATGATTCCAAAAGCATGGGCCTGATAATTGCCGCCGCCAAGCAACTGCAAACGTTGACAGGTGGGCTGGTTTTGCTGGTGCATCACACTGGCAAAGACGCCACCAAAGGTCTACGCGGACATAGTAGCCTCCATGCCGCGCTTGATGCCGCTGTTGAGGTACGCCGTGATGGTGACCGCCGGGAGTGGCTTATTGCGAAATCGAAAGATGGCGAAGACGGGGAAGCGCATCCGTTCAAGCTGGATGTAGTGGAGATTGGCACAGACACAGACGGCGAACCGGTTACCTCTTGCGTACTGCATCCGCTGGAAGTCATTGCGGACGGTATCAAAAAAGTGATGCCGCCGAAGTCCGGGAATCAACGGGTGGTCTGGGACGTACTGGGGGAAATATTCCGCAAGGCCGGGATTACCCGCCCAGAAGGCGCGCCCGACACCCTGCCCGAAGGGAAGCCGTGCATCACGTTGGAGGCTGCAATTGACCAAACCCGCACCAAGTTGATATGTGACCCCAGGAGACAAACCGAACGCTCTCAGGCTGCAATTCGTGGGCTAATCGACCGAGGTTTATTGTGCCATGAAGATGGTTTTTTGTGGTGCAAATGACCTTTCCCGAAATGTCCCGAAATGTCCCGTTTTGTCCCGAAACGGGAAAAACCCAAACGGGACAAAACGGGACAAGAAAACGGGAAACCACACAATGAACAAGGTTATTGCTTCTAACGCCGTTAAAGCTATTAAACACGTGGGTTACAGCCATTTTCCCCCATTTCCCGAAATGTCCCGAAATGTCCCGAAACGGGAACTTGCAGGGTCTTCCCGCGATTCCCGCTCCCCCTATAAGAGGGGAGCGGGAATAAAGCGGGAAAATTTTTAGAAGAAAAAACGGGAAAAAAATAACTTCAAAAACGCAATATCGTTAAAAGAAAATCGCATCTGGAACGATGAAGTTTTTTTCTGGAACGAATGCTTTTTTATCAGCCAGCCGAAATTGCCGATTTAAAAAAACGCGTTAATTTTATTGGGTACCGAATCGAGAAACCGGATAACGATAACCATGGGCTAAAAAGACGGGCAAGATTAATTGAGCTGGAAATTTAATTTAAAATGACCCACCAGAATCGCGCCTAAGCGATTATCTTTTCTTGGCGAAGGGTCAGCACCACTGAAAAATTTAGCTAACTTAAAAGGATTGAAAATGAAGGAAGAAACCACTCGAAAAAACGAAAAAGCCAAATATCCGAATGCAGAAGTTACGCGACTATGTGTCGAAATCGCCGAGCTAAGAAAGCGCGTTATTGCTCTTGAGGACGCCAATGATTATGCGGCTGATGACGATTACGAGTTAGAACGAAGAGTGCAGATACTTGAAACCGATGTGGCTTACTTGAGCGACGATTGAACGGGTATCTTTTCTGGTGAAAGGTTTTTAACATGAAAATGTCGTGCGATTTAAAAACCTGAAGGAAAAAAATAAATTTATCGGTTGGTGCCCAAAGGTACTCCTGGTGATGATTGACCGGGCGGGCAATGCAGACCGCGCAAAAACGCTAGATATCGAAAATCGGAGATATGTCTTTTGGCGGTGATGGGTTGGTACCAACCCGGTGACGTTACCGCAATGGCTAGCGTTTGCTGGTGAGGAGTGGGGCGGTCAAATTCTCTGGGGATTGGCTGCCAAAGTACCGCACTTGGCAATTATTTTCATAAACATCCCTAAAAAAAGTTTTATGGTTCGCTTCTAAATCATTAGCTTTTGTTATGGATGAACAGGCCGCCCGAAGAAATCCACTTATGGCGAAGGGGTTCCACGACAAAAAACTTGCCCGTGCGCGTGAAGATGGAAATAACCGGTACTCACGAAGTACCGGTTAACGACAATTCTGCCCGTGCGCGTGAAGACGGAAAGAGGTTATAACCGTTATAACCCCCAGCCCGAAACCCGCGCCAGCTATAGAAAGTGAAAAAAAGTTATCCACAGGCAATATAATAAAATCCGCCAAAACAAGACAAATTCCCCCCACTTTGGCGGGTGGTTTTCAAGGTCAATTATTAGCGTGCCACCACCTCGAACCAAGCACGGCCACCTTCGACGTCTCGTATAACCGGCGGCTTTAGAACAAAAACAAGCCCGGCTAATTAAGCCGCCGCCTCATCCAAATTAATTGAAGTATCAATATCGGCCGCTTCGTAAAGTTCAGTAGCTAGCCAGCCGCTTCCAAAAAACTCTACGACTTCTTCCACGGTGCCACAAACCTTGGCTGTGTAACTATCACGCGAACCCTGCCATTGGGTGAAATTGATGGTCTGCCCAACGAATTTGCCTCTAGCTGTGCGCCACAAGTACAACTCCTGCCAATGGCCAACACTTCCTGAATAGTCTGGATGTGCATTGTTGCTGCTGCTTTCCACATTGGCGATTAGTTCGCCGGTGAATCTGAGACTTCTTCCTTCCGTGTTTTTAACTGTAATTTTTTCCATTTCAAAATCTCCGTTGTAAATTTAGTAAATTTTCCTACACCACGCCTACACGGCGGCTTAAATGAAAAAAGCACCTAACCAGAATCTGATTAAGTGCTTGATTTTTTTGGTGGGTCTGACTGGACTCGAACCAGTGACCAAGGGATTATGAGTCCCCTGCTCTAACCAACTGAGCTACAGACCCTATTTAAACAGCCAAATTCTGGCTATAAATCTCAACACGATTTTATTAGCTACATACTAACCACTTATGCCGCGTATTAAAATCCAACTGTCTGTTTTATTAGTTCCCCGTATCCAGAAAACTGCGTAATCGCTCTGATCGTGCTGGATGACGCAATTTACGTAACGCTTTTGCTTCAATCTGACGGATACGCTCACGTGTGACATCAAACTGCTTTCCAACTTCTTCCAAGGTATGATCGGTGTTCATTTCTATACCAAAACGCATACGTAGCACTTTTGCTTCACGTGGCGTTAGTGAGTCAAGTATATCCTTGGTAACACCTCTCAAGCTAGCGTACACGGCTGCATCTGCAGGGGCCATGGTCGCTGAATCTTCTATAAAATCTCCAAGATGCGAATCCTCATCATCTCCAATTGGGGTTTCCATTGAAATGGGTTCTTTGGAGATTTTGAGAATTTTCCGTATCTTCTCTTCTGGCATTTCCATTCTTTCTGCCAATACTGCCGGTTCCGGCTCTTGCCCTGTTTCCTGAAGGATCTGACGCGAGATACGATTCATTTTATTAATCGTTTCGATCATATGCACTGGAATACGTATGGTACGCGCCTGATCCGCAATAGACCGCGTGATTGCCTGGCGGATCCACCAAGTGGCATAAGTAGAAAACTTGTAACCACGCCGATATTCAAACTTATCTACAGCTTTCATCAAACCAATATTACCTTCCTGGATCAAGTCAAGGAACTGCAGGCCACGATTAGTATATTTCTTAGCAATTGAAATGACCAGTCGCAAATTGGCTTCCGTCATTTCACGTTTTGCTCGACGTGTCTTTGCTTCACCAGTTGTCATTCTGCGATTAATTTCCTTCAGATCCTTGATCGGAATTCCAATTTTCGCTTTCAGCGACAACAGATTTTGCTGTTGCTCCATTATTGCAGGTCGATAATGTTGCAGTGCTTGACTATAAGGTTTATTAGATTCATTTTCCAGTGTCACCCAGTCTAAATTCGTTTCATTACCTGGAAATGTCTTGATGAAATGATTCTTCGGCATCCCTACCTTAGATACACACAAGTGAAGTATCTTACGTTCATACTCGCGAACATTATGTACTAATCCACGCTGAGTATTACACAACTTCTCAACCATTTTAGCAGAGAATCGAATAACCATGAGTTCTGCTGAAATATTTTCCTGTAATTCTTTGTATCTTTTTCCGGATGATCCTTCCTTATCCAGGATTTCTTGCATTTCATTATGGATTTGACGAATGACTGCAAAACGCTCCAATGCATCATTTTTTAATTTCAGTAAATTTGCGTTTGCAATAGCAAGGCCATTCTCACTTTCATTTTCATCATCGTCATCGTCACCTTCCAAATCATCAACTTCCAGATCTGATCCCAACGATTCATTAATAACTTGTTCGTTAATCTCATCTTCCAGGTTAGAGTCAAGCAGTCCATCCACCAATTCATCAATTCGCAAGGCATCTCTTTCAACCTCAGCCGCCAAATCAAGAATCCCAACAATAATAGTCGGACACGCTGAAATAGCTTGTATCATATGCCGCAAGCCGCCTTCTATCCGCTTTGCAATCTCAATTTCACTCTCACGTGTCAGCAAACCGACCGACCCCATTTCACGCATGTACATACGCACTGGGTCAGTAGTACGCCCAAACTCAGAATCAACCGTTGAAAGGGCTGCTTCCGCTTCTTCTGCGACATCTTCATCGGCTACTGTTGTAGTCGCATCAGACATTAACAGTGCCTCTGCATCGGGCGCTTCATCATATACAGAGATGCCCATGTCATTAATCATACTGATGATGCCTTCTATCTGCTCGGCATCCAACATATCATCTGGAAGATGATCGTTAATTTCAGCATAAGTTAAATAACCACGCTCCTTACCTTGCATAATTAGTTTTTTCAGACGCATCCGTCGTGCCTCAATATCCTGCGGCGCAAGAGAAGCTACTTCAGTATCATTTCCTTGTTCTTTTGATGATTTCGATTTCGCTTTAGTTTTAACCTTCTTGGATGTTTTAGCTTTTGTTTCGGAGAGTGTCTCATTTTCCTTGGCAGCAATCACTACTTTAGCAATCTCCGCAACACGACTAGACTCATTTTTTGAGATTTCTTTTGTTGCCTTAACTTTTTCAGTTAAGGTTTTTATTTTCATTTTATCAACTGGCTTTGTTGTTTTTTTAGCGGCCATTTCAACGTTATCAAATCTATCTTTCTCTTTTTTTGCTGTTAGAGAATTCTTTTTGGTATTCGTTACTTTAGTTGCATCTGCTGCTTCTGTTTTTGCCACTTTTTCCTTTGACATTTTTAGTTCCAAATAATATGGATAATTAAAAGCTGAAACGCTCGGCTCAATTATATCAAAATTCGATATTACTGACATCCGGCTACTGTTTTCAACCGGGATGTTTCAGAAAACCAATTCCAACCAATTGAATTTATGTTACATAATTTGTCAGGATATCGCTAATTTCTTCAGCTCCTGCTTTTCTTCATCTGTAAGCATGTTTAGAGATTTATTATGCAATTCAGTCATTCGTTGCTTTCGTTGTATTTCCTGAAGCCGCTCTAGCGCACCAGAAAACTCGGCCTCCAAATTAATACTGCTGTCCCACTCAAGTGTTTCGGTCTCTATTTTTTCAAGTAATTCCCGATGGGGGCTATCATGAAAATAGGTCACAACAGATGATGTCAACGCTTCATTCGCAACATGGGGATGGACATCTAAAAATTCAATTAGTGCCTTCAGAACTTTTATCTCCTCATAAAATTCCCCACGTGCTGCCACCAAGTCTCTATCTAACTTATTAATATAAGCAGGTTGGTACAATAGTATTTGTATCAACCAATAATAAGGAGATACTGGTTGTGGCCTTGGCGCTCTTTCACGACTTCGAGAAGATGAAACACGCTTGATCTGCAATAAACTTTCCAACTCATTCTGGTTAATACCGCTCAGTTCAGCTAAACGCTTCAATAGCATTAATGTCATAATCGGCGCGGTTACTTGTTTTAATAGCGGCTTTGCATCGTGCACTAATTTTGTACGTCCTTCGCTTGTTTGCAAATCCACGTGCTCTAAAAGTTCTTTGAACAGAAAAGCAGACAAAGGCAATGCCTGTTTAAAGAGTCCTTCAAAAGTTTCTTTACCAAATTTACCAATGTAACTATCAGGGTCCTCTCCCTCTGGCAAAAAGAGAAAACTGAGATTCTTACCATCAGTAAGATAGGGCAGACTATTTTCCATAGCACGCCATGCCGCTTTTTTACCGGCACGATCGCCATCAAAACAAAAAATTATATCATCCGTCTGGCGCAGCAGTTTCTGAATGTGAAAAGATGTCGTGGCAGTTCCCAATGCGGCGACTGAATACTTAATGCCATGTTGGTAGAGCGCAACTACATCCATATACCCTTCAACGACTAAAACACGGCCTGCCTCACGAATGGCTCTACGTGCAGAAAACAAATTATAGAGTTCATGTCCCTTCGCAAACAAGGGAGTTTCAGGTGAATTGAGATATTTTGGGTCCCCTTGTTCTAATACACGCCCACCAAAACCAACAATCATTCCTTTCTGACCGAGGATCGGAAATATTATTCTATCGCGAAAACGATCATAACGTTTACCGTCATCGGTCTCAATTATCAACCCCGCTTTAATTAACAAATTCCTTGATGATTCCATTTGGTATTCTGGAAATACGGCTTCTAGATTCTGCCATCCAGCGGGTGCATAACCAATGGCAAAATGTGCGGCAGTCTCGCCGGTCAAACCCCGTTTCTTTAGATACTTAACTGCATGATCAGCGTTTTTGAGTTGCGCCCGATAAAACTGAGTTGCGGCTCTCATTACCTCATTTAAATTCTGGCGAGATTCATCCTTATTCTTTCCTGCACGCTCTTGGCCTCGTGTTGTAGACCGAGATCCAGACACCGTATCACCAGAATGAAGATCTATCGTTTGAGTAGGCACTTGCATACCCATGCTCGTAGCTAGATCAGCTACCGCATCGACAAAACTCATCCCACTATATTCCATCAAAAAATTGATTGCGCTTCCATGCGCACCACAACCGAAGCAGTGAAAAAATTGCTTCGTTGGACTCACTGTGAATGAAGGTGACTTTTCGTTATGGAATGGGCAACAGGCGCTATAATTCGCACCGGCTTTCTTGAGCGGGACATGACGATCAACTACATTGACAATGTCCACACGGTTGAGCAAATCATGAATAAACGACGGGGGAATCATTTATCGTAAGCAATTCAAAATATTCGACCAAGTATAAATAAACCAGATTAATCGTAGCTTATTTTTAATAAATGCGAGGAACAGAAAAAAACCATTAGCCCAGATACTGAGTCAACGTTCAAACTGAAATTAGCTTAAAATTTACCTTTAACGAGTGCAGATACTTTTGCCATATCCGTACGCCCGGCGAGTTTAGCTTTCAGTACAGCCATTACCTTTCCCATATCCTGCTGTCCCTTGGCTCCAGTGGATGATATAACCTCAGCCACTATAGCTTCCACTTCTGCTTCAGTCATTGCCTTTGGCATATAAGTAGTCAACACATTGACTTCATACTTTTCAATTTCAGCCAAATCATGACGTTGCGCAGCTTCATATTGACCAATAGAGTCTCTGCGCTGCTTAAGCATTTTCTCAATGACAGCAATAACTGCACCATCATCTAACTCAGCTCGCTCATCCACTTCACGTTGCTTCATATTAGCCTGCAGTAATCGAATGGCGTCACGCAGCCGAGTATCTCCGGCACGCATTGCGGCTTTCATATCTTCAGTAATTTTCTGTCTCAGATTCATAATAGACACACTTACTCAACACAACAACTCAATGAAATAATTAAGTATTTCAACAAATTTTAGTAAAGTTTTGGTGGAAGCAATTGACTACGTAAACGCTTATAAGTGCGTTTAACCGCTGCTGCCAGCTTACGCTTACGCTCGGCAGTCGGCTTCTCATAAAATTCACGCGCACGCAAATCTGTAAGTAACCCAGTTTTTTCTATAGTACGTTTGAAACGACGCATAGCAACTTCAAATGGCTCATTTTCCTTGACTTTGATAGTAGTCATAAAAATTATGTTTCCTCTGAAAGATAAAATATTACAATTAAAAATTACTGGTTTTAATATAATTACAACTCATCCCCACTCTCTGATAACAGAGCGCACAAAACCGGTTATTATAGCACCATAAAATTTGTTATAAAAGAACAACTTTTCACTACTTCCAATGATAGTCCTAGGCATCGAAACTTCTTGCGACGAAACAGGCATCGCACTTTATGACACTGACAGTGGCTTACTTAGTCACGCACTCTTTTCTCAGATTGAAATGCACGGTGAATATGGTGGCGTGGTGCCAGAGCTCGCGTCACGCGACCATATTCGGCGAGTCCTTCCGCTTATCAAACAAACCTTGACAACAGCTAACCTTAACCTGCGAGATGTCAGCGCAATTGCCTACACACAAGGCCCCGGATTGGCCGGCGCGCTGTTAGTTGGTGCAAGCATTGGCAGTGCGCTCAGTTTTGCATTAAAAATACCTTCGATTGGCATACATCACCTTGAAGGGCACTTGCTTTCTCCGCTCCTATCAACACCCTCACCGATTTTTCCGTTTGTCGCACTGCTTGTATCTGGTGGTCACACTCAATTAATGGAGGTATGTGGTGTCGGGCACTATAAACTATTGGGTGAAACCGTTGACGATGCAGCAGGGGAAGCCTTTGATAAAACTGCGAAATTACTTGGGCTGGGCTATCCTGGGGGACCTGCGCTATCAAAACTTGCCAAGCAAGGAAATCCCGGTCGTTTTAAACTGCCTCGTCCTATGCTTCATAGCGGTGATCTCAATTTCAGTTTTAGTGGTCTAAAAACAGCCGTACTGACATTAACAAAGAAACATGAAATTACACCACAAACACGGGCAGATATCGCCTCCGCCTTTCAAGAAGCCGTGGTTGAAGTCCTGACAAAAAAATCCTTGGCCGCCCTAATGCACGCTGGTTTCACGCAATTAGTTGTTGCCGGCGGTGTTGGCGCTAATTGTCAATTGCGTGAAAACCTCTCACGTCAGGCAGAATTAATAGGGGCTACTGTTTTTTATCCGGCCATTGAATTTTGCACTGATAATGGTGCCATGATCGCATTTGCTGGCGCCATGCGGTTGCAATCATCAGGAACCCGAGAGCAACAGGGATACAGTTTCACTGTAAAAGCCCGATGGGATCTGGGTCTACTTGATGCCTGTTAGCCCATGCTACGAAGCTCTTTTTTCACCAATACGCCCCTCCTTACCCGAGATTAGATTCACTATATTTGATTTATGTCGCCAAATAAGTATAAGCGACATAATTAGAACAGCCAGTGTATTAATACCATAACCGAGGAAAATAAATGCATAAACTGGGGCAAGTGCTGCGGCAACTAACGCAGACAGCGAAGAAATGCGCCAAAGCGTTACAACCAGCACCCAAGTTGCCATTGCCAGAAAACCTACCCATGGATTTAATCCTAGCAACACACCCACAGCAGTTGCCACCCCCTTACCGCCCTGGAAACGCAAAAATACCGGAAAGACATGACCAAGAAAAACTGCCAGTGCCACAACCGCGATCACCTCATCTGCCATACCCCAGGCAGAAACAAAATACTGTACCAAAAATACCGCCAACCAACCTTTCCCAGCATCACCCAGCAGCGTTAATACAGCTGCTGCTTTCTTACCGCTGCGCAACACATTGGTTGCACCTGGATTCCTTGAACCATAAGTCCGTGGATCAGGTAGCTTGAAAAGCCAACTGGATACTACCGCGAAGGAAATAGATCCCAGCAAATAGGCCAACAAAATAAAAAACAATATTGTCATTAGGATTAGCACCACCTATACAAATAGAATAGAATCGCTATTGATCTGATCATAGACATAGACACACCCTAAAACAGCGCGCTCCAGAAGAACTTTAAAAATTTAACCCCTAATAATGGATATCATTTTTCTGCACGAACTCAAAGCCAAAACCCTGATCGGCATCTATCCGTGGGAACGCAAAGTTGCTCAAACCATCCAGCTTGATTTGGAAATCGCATTACCCTCCAGTCGCGCCTGTCAGACAGATAATTTTAAAGATGCGCTGGATTATGCACTAATCGTAAAACGTATTAATGAGATTCTGGCAGAAAAGCATTTCTCACTTCTAGAAGCCTTGGCTGAGCATATTGCACAAACAATTCTGACAGAATTTAACTCACCCTGGGTAAAAATCAGTGTTGCAAAACTTGGAATTATCCGTGGCGTAAAAAAACTGGGCGTGAGCATTGAGAGAGGGTCAAGAATCACATAATGAATATTTTCGATACATTTTAATAAAATTAATCTTCTAAACGGAACCACTCTTGACCAACAATTATCTAAAAAGCAAGTGTTTTTTATTAATGGGGATTTTTTTACAGTACAGTATCGCTATATTATTCTGAAATCAGAAGGTGTTAAATGATAACAGCTCGATATAAATTTATTTTCTACAGTGTTCTATTTGTTTCTTCCTTAAATTGCACGGTATGGGCGGATCAGAATCTACATGAAATCCAGAAACAATTTAATTTGAGAACAATCTCAAAATCTTTCAGTGTTCCGGATAGTGTTTCCTTGACCGCCTCCCTCAAGGCGGCAACAGAGAAAGTAACACCCACTAACTCAGCAGGCTACTCTACTGGCTGTGTTGGTTTAGGTTGTATCTTAGGTCAAAGTTACGGTTATGGCAGTTATTCCGGGAGCTATGCTCGCCCATATTTTAGTGGCTATTATGGAGCAAATAATTACCGTCCATACTTTTACGGCAGGTGATTACCTGAAGATTATCTAGCTCAACGCGCTTCCAGTTACAAAGATCTTGAAATAAACTCATGACAGATTATTTTTTCACTTACAAACGAATGCTCAGTCATTTAATAACTTAAACGAGAATAGAATGGGGAACCTCATAAATAAAAACACCATGTTATTGACAGGAATTCTGGCATTTTCCTTAATTCTCAGCAGTTGTGCGGCTCTCCATACATCAATTGCCAAGAAGAATCTGGAAGTTCAAACCAAAATGAGCGATACCATTTTTCTGGACCCAATTACGCCGGATCAAAGGACTATTTATCTGAATTTCCGGAATACATCAGGCAAATCTAATTTTGATATTGCGGAAATTGTTGCCACAATGCTTAAAGAAAAGGGTTATCTGATTATCAGTGATCCACATGTAGCCCACTATTGGCTCCAAGTTAATGTTCTAAGTATAGACAAAGCAAGTCCCACCGCAGCAGAACATGCTTTACGATCGGGCTATGGCGGAGGTGCGGCTCTAGGCACTGCAGTTGGAGCTGCGACAGGGGCAGCTATTGATGGTTGGCCTGGTGCGGCCATTGGTGGATTGGTTGGCGCTGCAGCTCTCGGTATTGCTGATACAGTCGCAAATGCGGCTGTCCAGGATGTAACCTTTATGGTTATTACCGACGTTGAAATTGCTGAGCGAGTTGAGGAAGGCGTTATTGTTCGAGAAGATAGTCAACAGGATGCCCAACAAGGTGTCGGGGGGGCAAGAAGGCAAACTTCGACTAGAGTGACAGAGATGAACAGATACCGCACACGGGTTGTCAGTACGGCTAACAAGGCAAATTTACTGTATGAAGAAGCAGCTTATGAACTGACAAATGGATTAATACGCTCTATTACCGGCTTTTTCTAAGACTTATATGTAATGCTGGAGGCTTCAAATAAGGTGTAACAACATTGTTGTTTCAAACAATGTTGCATGAACCTGCCATGCATGCAAAAGGGTCTCTTGCCAATCAGCGCATTCACGACGACCAGGTTATATTTCTTCAGATCATGTGTCGCATACCGAAATCAAATTAGGCAAGTTGGTAACGCGTCGGATCCGCCACGCCCGCTGCATTAAATCCCACTCGACGAATGCGGCAAGAATCACATACACCACAAGCCAACCCTGCCTCATCTGCCTGATAACAGGAGACCGTGAGTCTGTAATCTATCCCGAGCGACAGTCCTTCCTGGATAATTTTATTTTTTGACAGATTCATGAGTGGCGCATGAATCTTCACTTTATTACCTTCTATTGCTGCTCTAGTTGCCAAATTAGCCATACACTCAAATGCTTTGATGTATTCTGGACGACAGTCTGGATAACCCGAATAATCCACAGCATTCACACCAATAAAGATATCATGGCAACCAAGCGTTTCAGCCCATGCCAATGCAAGTGACAACATGACAGTATTTCGAGCGGGCACATAGGTAATTGGAATATCCTCTTTCTCACCGGCTATCGGCACATTAATTGATTGGTCCGTAAGCGCTGACCCACCAAAAGCTGCCAAGTCAATTTTAATAACTTTGTGCTCATATGCACCCAAAGCTTGGGTAACATTTTTTGCGGCAACGAGTTCGGATTCATGACGCTGACCATAGTCGACACTCAAAGCGTAGCATTCAAATTTCCGATTACGTGCAATAGCAAGTGCAGTAGCTGAATCCAGTCCGCCCGACAAAAGAACAACGGCTTTTACCATATGATCATAAGAACCAGGAATGAGAATGAAAAATAGTTGGTTACCTGTAATTTTTACCACAGAGGACACGAAAGCATTCTCTGTGTCCTCTGTGATTATTTCTAAGTCAGCTAACTGATGACACTTCAATTGTGCACCTACCTAACCTAATCAACCGACCTACCAGAATTACTCATCGCCCCGGTCCTTCTCCCCATAGTATTTTATGCATCTGAATCTGCATTCGCACGGGTAAATGGTCACGTAGTATCCATTTAGCCAATAACGCTGGATCAAGCTCGCCATATACCGGCGAAAACAAGATGGAACAAGTTTGATTTAAACGTCTCACTTGGATTATTTCAACCGCCCAGTGGTAATCCTTCTCATCACAGAGCACAAACTTTAACTCGTCCTGACCATTAAGTTGATCAAGGTTTGCCCAAAGTGTTTTCTCCATCTCGCCAGACCCAGGTGTTTTAATGTCCATCACTTTGATGACACGTGGATCAACTTTGGATATATCCAAAGCACCGCTGGTTTCTATTGAAACCGAGTATCCCGCATCACATAAGGCTGAAAGTAAACTCAAACATGCTTTCTGAGCTAGCGGCTCACCGCCAGTCACGGTGACATAATGTGATTTATATTCGGAGGTTTTATTCAGAATAGTGGCAATTGACATATTTTCACCAGCGGTGAAAGCATATGCTGTATCGCAATAGCCACAGCGCAATGGACAACCCGTCAAGCGTATAAATACGGTCGGCAGACCTACTCGACTGGATTCTCCCTGTAACGAAAAGAAAATTTCGTTAATACGCAAGATTTTTATATCTAGATCCTGCACAGTTACCTATTGCTATAAAGGGCACCTCTAAAAATTCAGAGTTCTAAACAAGACCAGGCGCAAATAAAAAATATTGACGCAGCATATGATGGATAGGTAAGGAAACATTTTTTATGAGCAACGAAGTATTGTGACGAAATATGGATTTTTAAAGGTGCCCTAAAGTAAAAATCTGGAAATATTCTTTAGGTAGGGCAAACAAGACAATAATTCGTGTGCAACGTGGTTATAACAAAGGTCCTAATTTATTTATCGAAGATTAGCCAAACGATGCTTTGCTTTCTCAGCAACATCACTATGAGGATATCGGGCAATCAAATCTTCCAGTGTCGCTTTGGCAGCTGCGCTGTCAGCCATTTCGTGCTGGCTGCTGGCAATATTGAGCAGTGCATCTGGAACTTTGGCGCTATTAGGATAAATGCTGATCAGTTTATTCTGAGCCGTAATGGCGCCAAGGAAATCACGCAACGCATAATGCGCATTCCCTACCCAATAAGCAGCACCTGGAGCAAGACTCGACGCAGGATAATTAGACAAAAAAGTTTCGAACTGTGAGATGCTACCTAAATAGTCACCATTTTTGAATAACTTAAATGCCGCCTCGTAAGCGCTCTTTTCTGCCGCACCTGCCGGTTCAACATTTGTAATGGGCATTGGTTCCTGCACTAATTTCTGCTGCGGCGGTGAGCGCGAATCTATTGATGCTGATGAAGTTTCCGATCCAGTGGATAAGTCAGAGGATTCTAATACCGGGGGCGCATTTGGATCTTCAATCCGTCGCAATCGGTTATCCAGATCAATATAGAAATCTCTTTGTCGTTTTTGTAACAACTCATTTTGATTATTCAGTATTTCTATTTGTCCACGCAGTTCTCCAAATTCAGAACCAAGTGTCTCAACCTGGGTATAGAGTTCAAGCAACGCTTGATTTTTAAGCGTTTCCTCCATTTTTTCAATACGCGCTTCCATCTCATCTACCTGGCTTCGTAAAGTGCCAACCTGCTCACGTGCCTTACTGTCGCCAAACAACCCAGCTTGGCTTACGCTTACGTTGCAGCCAATTAGAAATAATAAAATGGAAACGCGTATAAACATAATATTATTCTCCCCGGTAAATAATGTCCGTACGACGATTTTGTGCCCATGAAGACTCGCCTTGACCTGCAGAACGAGGTTTCTCTTCACCTAAACTGACGGATTCAATCTGATTGTCTCTTGCCCCTGATAAAAGCATCATATTTTTTACACTATCGGCACGACGCTGTCCAAGTGCCAAATTATATTCACGGCTACCACGTTCATCAGTATTTCCCTGTAGCAGCACACCCGCGTTTGAGTTATCGCGCAAATACTGGGCATGGGACAATACTAACCCTCTATATTCGTTTTTTACCGTATAACTGTCGTAGTCATAATACACGCTACGTTTTGACAAAATGTTATTTGGGTCTTGTAACGGATGAAAATTAGCGCCACCTGAACCTAGAGCACTCCCTTCTGCTCCTGCACCACCCGCACCGATAGAACGATCTTCCACATCAGTTTCAGGCTGTGTAGTCTGGCTGGCACATGCAGATAACATAATGATTAATAATATACTAAATACTTTCTTCATGCTGCTTCCTTATAAAAATAAAATATTGAGTTTAGCTTAACGCACTCCTTGTAGAGGCCCCCATGCTGGCTCTCTTATATCACCCTCTTGAGATGAGAGTTGCTGCCTGGTCTGCCCATCGCTAGTGACAGCAGATAATATACCACGTCCCCTAATTTCAGTGGCATACAAGATCATTTTATTGTTCGGTGCAAAACTGGGTGACTCATCAACCTGAGAATTTGTCAACAATTGCATTTGACCTGTCGCAATATCCTGTATTGCCACATTAAATCTATTATTGTTGCGATGGATGAAAGTAAAATATTTTCCATCCCGACTAAAATCTGGACTGACATTGTAATTTCCCTCATAAGTAAGTCGCTCGGCTACGCCAGATGCAGTGCCTGCTATTGCCATACGATATATCTGCGGGCTACCCCCTCGATCAGAAGTAAAAATAATCGATCGACCATCGGGAGAAAAGCCGGGTTCAGTATCAATACCAGAACTTCTACTGAGTCTTTGCACGCCACTGCCATCGACATTAATCAGAAATATTTGCGAACTACCTTGCATCGTTAGAACAACCGCAAGTTTCTTACCATCCGGGGACCATGCCGGCGCACTGTTACTGCCTTTAAAGCTGGCAACAACTCTACGCGTTCCTGTCGCCAGTGTCTGTATATAGACAACCGGTTTTTTATTTTCAAATGACACATAAGCAAGTTCACCACCATCGGGTGACCAGACAGGTGAGATAATTGGCTCGACAAACTCGATCACTGATTGGGCATTGAATCCGTCTGCATCTGCTACTTGCAAGGCATATTTATTTCCTTGCTTCAACACGTATGCAATACGTGTACTGAACACACCAACATCACCCGTTAATGCCTCATAAATGATATCGGCAATTCGATGTGCAGCGGCGCGCAATTGGGTCACAGGTACTGTTGTAGCCAAACGGGTCAATTGCACCTGTTTTGCCACATCCATCAGACGAAAACTTATTTCGGCTTGACCATTAGGCAGTAGTACTGTCTGACCAATAACCAGTGCACTGGCTCCTCGATTAGTCCAATCAACATAATCAATTTCCTTTGGCTCATATAGCGCCCGACCTGCTGGATCAACCAATCTGAATAATCCACTACGTTGCAAATCAGCCGAGATAACTGAGGTGACACTTTGCGGCAGCCGTCCCTCTTCAGAGAAAGGAAGAATTGCAATAGGAATTCGTGCCGTACCACCGCCAAAAATTTCAATATCAAGTGCTGCATGTAGCGGTGCATTCACTAAGCACAGTAAACAAATAAGTAGCCAACGAGAAAATTGGCATAAATGGAACGGCATAATAGTAGCTCTCATAAATTCATAATTTTGTCGCTAATTATAACAATCATTCGCGATAATGAACGGTAATACTTAAGTTACGAAACTGACTAAAAAGTGCGGGGTCAGGTGGTAAAGGCAACGGTTTTGATAGAAAAATGGCGCGTTCTACCGCACTATCAAAAACTGCAAAACCACTGCTTTTGCGTAAACTTACCTCTAAAATATCACCCCCAGGAAGCAATGTAACCCGATATTCAACCGTCGGATTACCTGGCAGATCTGGCGGCATAATAATACGGCTCCTGATCTTGGCCAGTATCATCGCCTTATATTTATCGACTTCATTCGCCATGCGTGCTTGTGCAGCTGCTTGCCGTGCCTCACGCTGTTGCGTCAATGCTTCTTGTTCACGCTTTTGTTGCAGTGCCTGCTCACGTTGAAGCCGTTCTGCCTCCACCTTCTCTCTTTCCTTCTCTCTTTCCTTCTCTTTTTCTTTTTCCCGTTCTTTTTCTCTTTCTTTTTCTTTTTCTCTTTCTTTTTCTCTTTCTTTTTTTACTTCCTGTATTGGCAATTCTTCTTTCACCGGCTTTAATTTCTCAGTTTCCGCTTCGCGTGCAATTTCTGGTTTAGTGGGCGGAGGTGGTGATGATGGTTTAATCCTTGGAGGTAATGGTTCTGCCTGAATGGGTCGCGGCGTTGGCGTTGGCGTTGGCTTTGAAGGTTCCATTTTTTGCGGTATTGGCGGTGATGGCTCGGCCTGCTGTGGCAAATCACTCCACAAATCAACGATCATGCCTTCTGGTGGTTGCGTTTTCCAGTCAAGGCCGAAAACCATAAAAGCAACAAAAAACACATGTATCAATATTGCCAGGACTCCTGCCAGAAAATATCCTGGCTCATCATACGATGAGTTCCGCAGCACCATTGCACTCATCTTGAGCTGTATTTCCTCATTTCTGTCTGGCAAGTAAGCCGATTTTTTTTACTTGCTGTTGTTGCAGGATATCCATCACATTCATTACTTCTTCATACCGCACATTTTTATCCGCTGCTATCACAACAGGTTGTTCGATATTATTCATCTGCTTTTGCTTAACGATGCCAATCAATTCGTTAAGGTTTATTTTCTGTGCAGCACCCGTTATGGAGCGGTCATGTAGTGTCAGACTACCATCCGGTTCGATCATTATTTCCAGTGGCGCAACTGGTGGTGTTAACGACTTGCCGACCTGGGGCAACTCAATCTGGCCGGGGCTAATCAGCGGCGCCGTAATCATAAAAATGATCAACAGCACCAACATCACATCAATGTATGGCACTACATTGATCTCATTCATCAAACGACGTTTGTTTCGGTGCCTAGCCATGCGATTCTCTTACGGCCTGTTTCATTCCGCTGCACGCCGTTGCAATACATTGGACAGCTCATCCATAAAACTTTCAAATCGCGTTGCCAACTGATCGACATCACTGGCATATCGGTTATATGCGATTACCGCAGGAATTGCTGCAAATAGCCCCATTGCGGTTGCAATCAATGCCTCAGCGATTCCCGGCGCAACATGAGAAATCGTAGCCTGGGTAACATTGGCTAAACTACGAAAAGAATTCATAATGCCCCATACCGTTCCAAACAAACCAATATAAGGACTGACAGAACCCACCGTTGCCAGGAAGGATAAATGTGATTCGAGTTTATCCATTTCTCGCTGATAAGTGGCACGCATTGCTCTACGGGTACCATCCATCACCGCACTAATATCCGCATCCGATTGATGCTTTGCAAATTCTCGAAAACCCGCCTCAAAAATACGCTCCATACTGCCTGTTGAGTGACGCGCATTAGCCGCACGCTGATAAAGTGTATTAAGGTCAGCGCCTCTCCAGAAAATTTCTTCAAATTCATCGCATTGTTTGATCGCACGTCGGATAACAAATAGCTTGCGAAAAATAAACCACCACGATATAAATGAAATGAAAAGTAAAAGCCCCATCACCAGTTGAACAGGTAGGCTGGCGCTACTAATCAAATAAAGAAGCGATAAATCTTGTGTCACTGTTGTATTCATGCAGGTTTCCCAATTTTTTCTCGTAAGGGTACCGGTATACTCATGGGTTTAAGGGTATCTGTTCCCACGCACACAACATGAATTTTGGCGCAAACCAGCCGAATATGACTACACAATATTTCCTGAGTTAGTGTAATACGACTCCTGCCTAACTCAGTTACGTGCACTGATATATGCAGCAAATCATCCAAAACTGCTGGTTTAAAATATTCAATCTCAAGTGAACGAACCATGAATAATGTCTTGTGTATCTTAATTAATGAATTCACATCAAACCCCATTTCCCTCAGCCATTCATAACGGGCTCTCTCCATAAAATTAAGGTGGGTTGAATGATAAACGACCCCGCCGGCATCTGTATCCTGATAATAGACACGAACAGGAAGTAAAAAAGTATTATTCAACATCATACGCAGGGTGTTTAAATTGAATATGATACTTGGTTTTTGCTAATATTGATATTTTAAAAAGGGGCATATAAAAACCCGGATTTTACTACGACATAAAGAAAAATACCTTGAATATTTTTAATGTTAGCAAACAAAAGTAGAAAATAGATTAACTATCGACAAGCTACTCAATACAGATTAAACGTTACATTACCAGTCGGTGCAAATTCTGCGTATTCGGACTTCCATTATTCCTTTTACTCTCTATAGGGCATCTCTAAAAATTCAAATTTCCAGGCAAGACAAGGCGCGAGAAAAAAATTTGAGCGTAGCATATGATTGATATATAAGAGAAAATTTTTATTGGCAACGCCGTATTGCGACGAAACAGGGTAAGCAGGCAAGCCACAAAGCGGCTGCTCGCAAAATTGGATTTTTAGCGTAGTAATCGGCCTTCGACCGCAAGGCGTCAGGAAGAAACATGATGAAGTTAGTAACATAGATCTTTTTTCTTTTTTTATATTTCTTATAATCAGTAACTTATAATTGTTTCTTGAAAGAGGTGCCCTAAAGCTTATTAATAAAAACCGTAAAGGCTTGACCTGGCGAATTGATAGTAAACAGCACGCTGTTCCAATTGATCTACTAATTCAGCCAATATTCTGAGCCAGAATATTGGCATCTGGCAGGTCATGGCATGGTAAAACCAATGATGGCAACTTCCGGTTAACAGGAAAATTGAATATGAAAAAGATAATAAGCGATTCACTTACCTTTGGAACCCGCCATTTTCGAAATCTAACAATAGGTTTTCTCATTATTTTCTTTATTTTGATTGGTTCTCTCACTAGAGTAGTGCTTGACTACAACAAGCGTGCGATATTGGGGGAAGTCAGCCATTCTTTGTATTCAATCCTGCAAACGACGACTGAAGGGCTCAGAATCTGGATCACAGATAAAAAAATATATGTGACGCAGATAGCCGTGAATACATCACTGGCACATGATATCAAGCAATTATTGAAGGTCGAGTCTGACTCAGAAAGCCTCATTGATTCAAAAGAATTGGCGGATGTCCGTCGGTTTTTTAAGCAGACGCAAAACCACTTTGGAGAGACTGGATTTATTATCATCAATCCTGACTTTATTAGTATCGCTTCGATGCAAGATAGCGTGATTGGTAAGCTTAATCTCATTGCTAAGCAACGACCGGATTTGCTTAAACGTGTATTCGAGGGTGAAACTGTATTTGTTCCCCCTATTCGTTCCGATGTTTTTTTGGATGAAAATGGAGTCGAAGTCGATACCGATACCGATACCGATACCAAAAGGCCATATTTTCCAACGATGTTTATCGTAGCGCCAATACGAGACGATGATGGCCGTATTATTGCTGCTTTAGCCCGGCGACTGGAACCTGCCAAGGATTTTTCCAGAGTTATTCAACTTGGGCGGATAGGAAACACGGGTGAAACCTACGCTTTCAATCATCTGGGACAGCTTCTTTCAGAAAGCCGTTTTGATGAAGACCTGCGAAAAATTGGCCTGATAGCGCCTGATGAGAAAGGAATTCTTGAAATTGATATCCGTGATCCAGGTGGAAATATGGTGACGGGCTACCGGCCAGATGTTCCTCACAGTCAGCAGCCGCTCACCTTCATGGCTCAAAGTGCTACACGGGGTGAGGCGGGCATCAATATGTCGGGTTATCGTGATTATCGCGGAGTGCCAGTCGTTGGCGTATGGCTCTGGGATGATGTGCTTGGCATAGGCCTCACAACTGAAATCGATGTTGCAGAAGCATTAATCCCTTATCAGTTTTTGTCCCGGACTGTGCTGGGTGTACTTTACGTTGTTCTCATTTTTTCTACTGCAGGATTCGCTTTTACGCTGATTCTTGGTGAACGTGCCAACCGTGTTCTAAAAAATGCGCAGAAGGATCTGGAAGAGAAAGTTTTGCAACGGACGGTCGCCTTACGTGAAAGTGAAAAGGAACTCGGTAAAGCTTTGGAAGCTGCCAAAGCGGCATCACAAGCTAAATCATCCTTCTTGTCCAACATGAGTCATGAGATCAGAACACCCATGAATGCAATTATCGGTTTCACGGAAATTTTGCTTCAAACTGAATTGGACAAGATGCAGAGAAGGCATCTAAATACCATTAATTTTTCAGCCAAATCGCTTCTTGCGCTGCTCAACGATATTCTTGATCTGGCCAAGCTGGAAGAGGGTCGGATGAAAATCGAAGAAATCGATTTTAACCTGCCACATGTCATCGAAGAAGTATTGGCAACATTGAGTATCAAAGCGCAAGAGAAAGGTTTGGCTATCCACCTGCAATACGATCAGGAATTGCCGTATTGTTTTGTTGGTGACCCAACACGACTCAGGCAGGTGCTTATCAACCTTTTTGGTAATGCGATTAAGTTTACAGATGCGGGTAGCGTTACGCTTCGTGTGCAGCCTGATAAAGAAAAGGACTTTTTGCATTTTTCGGTAGAAGATACTGGCATTGGTATCCCGGCTAACCGTCTGGATGCTATATTTACACCATTTACTCAGGCCGATACCTCGACTACCAGAAAATATGGGGGTACTGGACTTGGTATTACCATTAGCCGACAAATCGTAGGTCGTATGAAAGGAAAGATCTGGATAGAAAGCCAGGAAGGAAAAGGTTCAATCTTTCATTTTACGGCTTATCTTCCCAAGTCTGAATGTATTGTGGAAAGTGAGGCTGGTGCAAAAAAAACTCAGGCTGAATTCCGTGTCACACGAGCACTGAATATTCTTTTGGGGGAAGATGTTCCTGAAAATGCGGAGTTGGCTGCTATCAGGCTTGAAGGTATTGGTCACCAGGTTGCTATCGCTGAGAATGGTTTGGAAGCGGTACGAATGTTTGGTAACGGTACTTATGATCTAATTTTAATGGATATCCATATGCCTGAAATGGATGGACTGGAAGCAACCCGGCAGATTAGAAAACTTGAGTCTGAGCGTGGTGACGGGCATATTCCGATCATTGCCTTGAGTGCCAGTGTCCTGGCCGAAGATATCGTCGATTGTACTGCGGCGGGTATGGATGGGTTTGTCAGCAAGCCAATAGATTTTAATGTACTTTTTGCTGAGATTTTCCGGATTGTTTCTAAAGACAGCGGGGAATTGATTACAAAGCTGAAAATTACACCGCAAAATCGCACTGAGGATTTCCCTGAATTGGAGGGCATTGATGTGAAGCTAGGTCTTGTAAACTGGCAGGATCTGAGTCGATACCGCCGAAGTTTGCTTACTTTTGCCCATAATCGTCAACAGGATGTAATGCAGATCAGGCAAGCGCTTGAGATCGGCGATTTTGATACGGCGGGACAAATCACACATGGGCTGAAAGGTGTGGCGGGTAATCTGGCGCTAGTGAATGTTGCAAAAATTGCTACCCAACTCGATGATGCACTAAAGAAGAAACTCGGTGACTATAAAAGTACCCTCCAGAAGCTTAGTGAAGCACTCGCAATCGCGATTAAATCAATTGAATACTTTAATAAGGGAACAGGCGCAATAGCGGGTATATCCAGGAAAGCATTTGATCCCGAAGCAGTCCGTCGAATATTTATTGATTTGTTGGTTGCCCTTGAGAGCGATGATCCAGACAAGGTCGAACCGGTTCTGGATCAGCTTAAAGATTATCTTGCCGCAGATCGTCTGATGACAATCGTTGATAAGGTTGAGAGATTTGATTTTCGTGAGGCAAAGGAAACAGCCAGGTGTCTGGCTAAAGAACTGAATATCGATTTGGGAAAGGGAAATGGTCGATAAAAAAATTCTCATCGTTGACGATGAACCGAGTAATCTACAGATCCTCCGCCAGATTTTAAAGCATGAATATTCTCTGGTCTTTGCCAGAAATGGTAAGGAAGCGATAGAGGCGGTAAATAAACATCGACCTGATCTTATCTTACTAGACGTGATGATGCCGGAGATGGATGGTTATGATGCGTGTCAACATTTGAAAAATAATCCGCAGACCCGATCAATTCCGGTTATCTTTGTCACCGCGATGAGTGCCGTGGTTGATGAATCCCATGGATTTGATGTAGGCGCGGTCGACTACATCACGAAACCTGTTTCAGCGCCAATCGTTTTGTCCCGGGTCAAAACACATTTATCACTGGTACGCATCGATGAACTGGAAAAAAGTCAGCGGGCAGCTGTTTATATGCTGGGTGAGGCAGGTCATTACAATGACACGGATACGGGTCTGCACATCTGGCGTATGGCCGCTTATTCCCGCGCTATCGCTAAAGAAGCCGGGTGGGCGGTAAGTAAGTGTGATCTGCTTGAGCTGGCAGCCCCGATGCATGATACGGGCAAGATCGGCATTCCCGATGCAATCTTAAAGAAACCCACGAATCTGGATGCCGATGAATGGATAATAATGAAGAACCATACACTGATTGGTTTCGGCATTCTTTCAAAATCGGATACGCCACTTTTTAAACTTGCGGCGGATATTGCGCTTCATCATCATGAAAAATGGAACGGTAAAGGCTATCCAGAAGCGTTGGCTGGCGAAGCTATTTCAGAGGCTGCCAGAATCGTAGCGATTGCCGATGTGTTTGATGCATTAACGATGAAAAGACCTTATAAGGAAGCCTGGCCGATAGAAGATGCAATTGCCGAAATTGAAAGAAAATCGGGGAATCACTTTGAGCCACGCTTAGTCCAGATATTCCTGAAAATTCTGCCGGAATTAATTGAGATTAAAAATAACTGGAATACCCAGGGAGCAAATAGTCAGGATGGCTTTGTTCAAATTATTTCCGATACGGGCAATCGGATTTAACACAGTCCGCATAGAGTGAGAGCGAGTGTTCATGCAGTAAAAAGCCACGATCCTTGGCAATTTTAATCTGACGTTTTTCAATTTCCGCATCGTAGAATTCTTCAACGCGCCCACATTGCAAACAGACCAGATGGTCATGATGACCATCGCTATTCAATTCAAAAACTGCTTTACCACCTTCAAAGTGTTGACGTTCCAGCAGTCCGGCTTGTTCAAATTGCGTCAGAACACGGTAAACTGTGGCTAAGCCAATATCTTCGCCTTCATTGATGAGGATCTTGTAAACATCTTCCGCTGATAGATGTCGTACTTTACTATTTTCAAACAGATTCAGTATCTTGAGTCGCGGCAAGGTGGTCTTAAGGCCGGTGGTTTTAAGATTTATATTTTTCAAGTTATCTGAGTTGCTCATAGTTTTGTCTGTCTGGTAAATTTTTACAGTATCTTGCTGTATCATATAGTGCTGGATCTGCTTTGGAAACACTTGCTGTCAATTATATATATATGCGCGTCATCATACTCACGTTGCTTGCTTCGTTACTACTTCCAGGTTGTTCGCTTTTTCCGTCGATAATTTATCGAATTGATGTCCAGCAGGGTAATGTGGTTACTCAGGAGATGGTGGACACGCTCAAACCTGGTATGAGCAAAGCACAAGTACGTTTTGTTCTTGGTTCCCCGTTGATTGTCGATACTTTTCGTGAAAATCGATGGGATTATGTTTACCTTCTTCAAGAAAAAGGTAGATTAATTGATAAGCAAACGGTCACTATATTTTTTGAAGACGACAGGTTAACACATATTGAGAGTCATTCGCTGCCAGTGACTTCTCCTGCTTCTGAACCTGAGTTAATAACACCCAGTACTGATCAGAATTCTGAGACAGAGGAATGATATGATGGGAACTATTTGCCATATCAGATGGGTTATAAGCTGATCTAGGAGCCTGTCGGACTTTGGAATCGTCGGCTGCAAATCGACCGCGTCGGCTCCTTTTTTGCCGATTTCTTGCCCCATGGAACAACCATGCGGCGGCGAAATCGGCAAAAAACGACCTCGGCGGGGTCGATTTTCGCTA
>JAUXRH010000213.1 GCA_030682075.1 Nitrosomonas sp. | reverse complement strand
CGGCCAGGTCATTCGATCGCCTGCGTTGGTTCCGGTAACGATCAAACCGATGCCTGCGTCGGCGGATACGCTGCATCTTCGCGGACGGGGCGATCATGTGCTGGAATTGCCGTTGACGGTTTCGCCGCATTGGCTGGGGGAGCTGTTGAAGTGTCTTTGATTGCGAACCCGGGGAAGATTGGGTTGATGGTTGAGCCTGTGGATATTGAAGCATTGATGCGGGAATATAAGTAGGTGGTGGGGTTGGAAGGATACGGTTCAGCTTGAAGGAGTGTGCTGCGCACTTAGTTTTTCTGAATTTTGCCGCACTAAGTGGCGGTATATTTTCTGAAAAACACTTATAAATTCTGAAATATGATTATTTTTAGGCAATTCCCTGAAAAATAATTACAAACCATGAGTTTTGATGATTTTGAATATCTCTGGGGAAGGTGATTGTTCGCTGGAAATCTGATCGATTAATCAAACTCGTTCTATATTGGGCCCCATACCTATTTATTCCGATATAAACCGGCAGATATTCGGGTACGATGAAAATAGACACAATCCAGATCACCCAGGAATTGCTGGCCCTTCTGTCTGGAATAGACGAGTTTAAGGGTGCTTAGTGCGCGCTTGGCACTCTCAGTAGACTGTTGGGCACCTCTAAAAATTCAGAGTTCTAAACAAGACCAGGCGCGAATAAAAAATATTGACGAAGCATATGATGGATATGTAAGGAAATATTTTTTATGAGCAACGAAGTATGGTGACGAAACGGGGTAAGCAGGCAAGCCGCAAAGCGGCTGCTCGCAAATATGGATTTTTAGAGGTGCCCTGTTATGAGAAAGACAATATCCACCATTAGTTAGTACCTTCCGCACAAAAATGGTTTTTATATAGGTCATTAGAATATTTTACGATCTACATATAGATCAATATTTTCTTGACATAGAAATCAATACCTATTATGGTGGTTCACAGAATGATCATAAAGGCATTTTATGATCTATATATGAACCAAATATAAAGCGATGCCAAAATCAATTACACGAACCTACTCGCGTTATAGTCGTGAAGCGTCTCTCCTCCTCGGAGGGTTGATTCGCGTTGCACGAAAAGAACGAAAGTTTACCGCTCAAGAGGTTGCAGATCGTGCTGGTATTTCCAGAGGATTGTTGCAACGTATCGAGAAAGGCGATCTTAAATGCGAGATCGGAGCCGTATTTGAAGTGGCGGTCATCGTCGGTGTAAAGCTGTTTGATGCCGAGGAAACCACGCTGACCAGGCATATCCGCCAAACTGAAGATAAGCTGTCGTTATTGCCAAAATCCGTGCGCAAAAAATCCAAGACGGTGCATGATGATTTCTAGGAGCCTGTCGGACTTTGGAATCGTCGGCTGCAAATCGACCGCGCCGGCTCCTTTTTTGCCGATTTCTTGCCCCATGGAACAACCATGCGGCGGCGAAATCGGCAAAAAACGACCTCGGCGGGGTCGATTTTCGCTA
>JAUXRH010000212.1 GCA_030682075.1 Nitrosomonas sp. | reverse complement strand
TAGCGAAAATCGACCCCGCCGAGGTCGTTTTTTGCCGATTTCGCCGCCGCATGGTTGTTCCATGGGGCAAGAAATCGGCAAAAAAGGAGCCGGCGCGGTCGATTTGCAGCCGACGATTCCAAAGTCCGACAGGCTCCTAGAGATCATAACGGCGCACCTGATGGAAGAGGAAGACGACGAATCACTCAAGCTAAAGATACTGAATGCTATCTCAGGGCAAACACCATGAAGCTGCACTTTGAATCCAACCTCGATTACCAGCTTGCCGCGATTGAAGCGGTGTGCGATCTGTTTCGCGGACAGGAAATTTGCCGTTCCGAATTCACCGTAACTATGCGCACGCAATCCGTGCCGCAGGGAGATGATCTATTCCCAGGCACCAAACCACAGCAATTGAGTCTGGGCGTGGCGGAATCCGATCTGGGTATCGGCAACAAGCTCACCCTGCTGGATGACGAAATCGCCAAAAACTTACACGCCATTCAATTGCGTGGTGGCTTGCCGCCTTCCAGTGTGCTGAGTTCCGGCGACTTTACCGTGGAGATGGAAACCGGCACGGGCAAGACTTATGTCTATCTGCGCAGCATCTTTGAGTTGAACAAGCGTTACGGCTTCACCAAGTTTGTCATCGTCGTGCCCTCGGTGGCGATCAAGGAAGGCGTCTATAAGTCGCTGCAAATCACCGAGGCGCATTTCAAGGGGCTGTACGCAGGCGTGCCGTTCGATTACTTCATCTATGATTCCGCCAAGCTGGGACAGGTGCGCAACTTTGCCACCAGTTCGAACATTCAGATCATGGTGGTAACGGTTGGTGCGATCAACAAGTTTGGCGACGAGAATGAGGCCAGGGCGGAAGAATCCGATGAAACCAAGGCACGGCAGAAATCGCAGAACGTGATGTACCGGCACAGTGAAAAAACGGGGGGTGAGCGCCCCATCGACCTGATCCGCGCAACCAACCCGATTGTCATCGTGGATGAGCCGCAATCGGTGGATGGTGGCCTCGATGGCCGGGGCAGGAGGGCCATGCAGCAACTGAATCCGCTGTGCACCCTGCGCTATTCGGCCACCCATGTGGACAAGCATCACATGATCTATCGCCTCGATGCAGTGGATGCCTACGAGCAAAAATTGGTGAAGCAGATCGAGGTGGCCGCCGCCACCGTGCAAGGCGGCCACAACAAGCCTTACGTGCGGGTAGTGTCGGTGAGCAACAAGCGCGGCGTGATTTCCGCCAGGGTAGCGTTGGACATGGAAACGCGGGCGGGTGTGCATCGGCAGGAAGTGATGGTGCAGGATGGTGATGATCTGGAACAGACCACCCGCCGGGCCATCTATGCCGATCACCGAATCGGTGAAATTAAAGCCGGAAAGGGCGAGGCATTTGTTGAGCTGCGCTATCCCGGCGGCGAGAAATATCTGCGCATCGGCGAGGCGCATGGCGACGTGGAGCCGCTGGCGATGCAGCGCGAGATGATCCGCCGCACGATCAAGGAACATTTGGATAAGGAAAAGCGCCTGCGCCCGCAAGGCATCAAGGTATTGTCGCTGTTTTTCATCGATGCGGTGAATAAATACCGCCAATATGACGCAGACGGGAACGTGGTCAAAGGCGACTACGCCCGGATTTTCGAGGAAGAATATCGGCGGATTGCCAGGCAGCCGGGCTACCAGAGTTTGTTCGCTGAAGTGGATTTAACGACGGCTGCCGAAGCCGTGCACAACGGTTATTTTTCCATAGACAGAAAGAAGGTCGGCAATAGATCGATTGAGGTTTTCAAGGACACGCGCGGCGACACCAAGGCGGATGACGACACCTACAACCTGATCATGCGCGACAAGGAAAAGCTACTGGGCTTTGAGACACCGCTGAAGTTCATCTTTTCACATTCCGCACTGCGCGAAGGTTGGGACAACCCCAACGTGTTTCAGATATGCACCCTGCGCGATATTCAGAGCGAGCGCGAACGTCGCCAGACCATCGGGCGCGGGTTGCGCCTGTGCGTGAACCAGGAAGGTGTTCGGTTGCGCGGTTTCGAGATCAATACGCTGACGGTGATTGCCACGGAAAGCTATGAGCAGTTTGCCGATAATCTGCAAAAGGAAATCGAGGCGGATACCGGGATTCGCTTCGGCATCGTGCAGGAGCATCAATTTGCGGCTGTAGTGGTCAAGGACGAGGATGGGAAAGAAACACCTCTGGGGTTCGAACAGTCCAAGGCGTTGTGGGCGCACTTGAAGAGCCAAGGTTACATTGACGCCAAGGGCAAGGTGCAAGATACGCTCAAGGTGGCGCTAAAGAATGGCACGCTGGTTGTGCCTGCCGAGTTTGAAGCACAGCGCGGCCAGATTGCCGAGGTGTTGCGCAAACTATCCGGCAAGCTGGAAATCAAGAATGCTGATGGTCGCAAACCGATATGCACCCGCCAAGCCATATTGAACAGCCCAGAGTTTAAGGCGCTGTGGGATCGCATCAAGCACCAGACGACTTATCGCGTGCAGTTCGATAACGAAAAGCTGATCGAGAATTGCGTCAACTCACTGCGCGATGCGCCCCCGATTGCCAAAACGCGCTTGCAATGGCGCAAGGCGGATATATCCATCGGCAAGGGAGGCATAGACACCAAGGAAAAGGCGGGAGCGGACATGGTGACGTTGAACGAAGGCGACATCGAATTGCCGGATTTGCTCACCGATCTGCAAGACCGCACCCAACTGATGCGCAAGACCATCACGCGCATCCTGACTGAAAGCGGGCGGTTGAATGATTTCAAGCGCAATCCGCAGCAGTTTATCGAACTGGCCGGTGAGATTATCAACCGCCAGAAACGCATGGCTTTGGTGGACGGCATTAAATATCAGCGCCTGGGCGACGAGCACTTTTATGCGCAGGAACTGTTCGAGCGGGAAGAGCTGACCGGCTATCTCGAAAATATGCTGAATGCAGAAAAATCGGTGTACGAGCAAGTGGTCTACGACTCCGACACCGAGCGCGATTTCGCCAGCCAGTTGGAGATGAATAACGCCATCAAGGTGTACGCCAAGTTGCCCGGCTGGTTCAAGGTGCCTACCCCGCTGGGTAGCTACAACCCAGACTGGGCCGTGCTGGTGGAGCAGGACGGCGCGCAGCGGTTGTACTTTGTGGTGGAAACCAAGAGTAGCCTGTTCACCGATGATTTGCGTGACAGGGAAAGTGCCCGGATCGAATGCGGCAAGGCACATTTTCAGGCCATTGCCGTCGGAAAGTCGCCGGCGCAGTATGTGGTGGCGCGTTCGCTCGATGACGTGTTGGCCCAAGCACAGGGTGCCGCCACATGAAGGCATGGTATCTGTATCTACTTAATACCGCTTATTTTCAATAAAATACTGTCCCAATTGTAACAATTCATCCCAGGTGTCGCCTTTGCTGACGCCTTTGCTGATTTTGTCTATTTTTGCGGCATGTAATAAAGCGCGTATCAGAGAATCGAGTCCTATACGTTTGGCCGCATGCTCCATAAGTTTTTGTCGCGGCCCCCATACTCTTGCTTCCCTCATTAATTGAACCATCGGCTTGCCTGCATCCAGTCCTTGACGAATGAGAATTAATGAACGAATTTGTTCAGCCAGGGTAGCAAGAATCAATGGCGGTGCAGTGCCTTCTCCCCGTAACTCTTCCAGGATATGTACGTAACGCGCCGTATTTGCGGCGAGCATTGCTTCTGATAATTTAAAAACATCGTAGCGTGCAACTTCCAGTACCGCATCTTTTACCTGGTTGAATGATAACAATCCGATTGGATAAAGTAGCGCAAGTTTTATTATTTCCTGATGCGCCGCGAGCAGATGACCCTCCACGCGATCTGCCAGGAATTGCACTGTTTCAACATCGGCCTTTTGTTGCTGCATAGCCAGGCGCTGTTCAATCCATACGGGTAACCGGGCGCGTTCCATTGGATAAAAAGGAACGGTAACGCCTGTGCTTTCAAGTGTTTTAAACCACTTGGTCGATTGACTCTGTTTATCAATTCTGGGTAAGGTAACGAGGGTGATGGTATCCGCTGACAACGCATGACAATAGGCTTCGATGGCTTTGCTACCTTCTCTTCCGGGCTTACCTGAAGGAATGCGGAGATCCATTATTCGACGGTCGCCAAATAATGACCGGTTATTACTGGCATGTTGCAGATCAAGCCAGTTAAAGCGATGATCAATGGTGAAAATTTCCCGTTCGGTATAACCCTGTTGGCGAGCCGTGCTGCGGATTAAGTCCGCCGCTTCGCTCATGAGTAGAGGTTCATCACCAAACAGCGTATAGAGCGGCGAAATATTTTTTTGCAGCTGCCGGCAAAGCTGATCGGGTTTTATATGCATGGTGGCGCGTGAACCTGTTGCAAATGATGCGGTGAAGTCGCCGCTTGATTATAAGCGCATAAAATTAAAAATCATTCAGCGGCTTTCTCGTGAGCATCTGGTGGCTGGCCAGTTCCAGCTTCAGTTTTTTCTGGTGATTTTATTGCGGATAAACGCCAGAGAATCTGCCGTACCGCATCCGCCTGCATATCCTTGTATAACATGGTTGCTTCCGCTTCTTTTGCCAGAACCTGTTCATCGAGAAAAGGAAGAATACGCGTCAGGGCTAATTCGTTGGTTGGAATAATTTCTATGCCTTTGGTATCAACAATACGTGTCGTAATTCGGTAAACCAACACAAACTCACGGACTCGACCCCCCCCGGAAAGCGATAAAATCGTGCGTTCATTGGTTTGATTAACAATCTGCAGTATTGCTTCAGCATCCTCTAATTTATTAACTACACGCGTGGTTGTACCCGCATTAATTGCGCGCATCAGATCAGATTCAACGGAATGTCCTGCGGGCGCAGAAATATAGAGGGTCTCAAAGGGGAGGTTAGAGATTTGTCCGCGCAGTTTGAAGCCGCAGGCGGTCAGCAAAAGCAGCATCACAATGATAAAACTTCTTTTCATAGAGAACCTGTTTGTCTAGATAACGATATTCACTAACCTGCCCGGCACCACGATCAACTTTTTCATTGTTTTACCTGCAATAAATTTTTGCACATCCTCATTATTTATAGCGATGCGTTCAATTTCCACAGCTTCTGTGTCTTTTGTTATCGATATCTGTCCGCGTAATTTACCATTGACCTGGACGATTAGTTTAATTTCATCTTGAACCAGTGCAGTGTTATCAGGTTCAGGCCACGGTTGATCAAGAAGTTCAGTACCCGGTTTTAATTCCTGCCAGAGCTTATGACAGATATGGGGAACGATTGGGGATAGTAATCGCACCATGTTTTCCAATGCTTCCTGCATCAAATGACGGGTCGCCGGGTCAGTGCCGGGTAGTTTTGCCAGGCTATTCATTAACTCCATGACGCTGGCAATTGCGGTATTGAAGGTATGACGCCGCTCCATGTCATCACTGACTTTGGTAATGGTTTGATGCAATTGAAAACGCACGGATTTAAGTTCTGGTGAAAGCGCTTTATTTTGTGCTGGGTCGAGAGTAATGACACCCGCCTGTACGTGGGTGTATGTCTGTCTCCATAATCGTTTCAGAAAACGGAAGGCCCCATCAACGCCAGCATCCGCCCATTCCAGTGTTTGCGTGGGCGGGCTGGCAAACATCATAAATAAGCGTGCGGTATCCGCGCCATATTGTTCGACCAGTTTTTGTGGATCAACGCCATTATTTTTGGATTTCGACATGGTGCCAATGCCGCCGGATTCAACCGCTTGATTGTCAGTTTGCAGAATGGCGCCACAGCGCTTGCCTTTTTCATCATATTGAATATCAACTTCAGCCGGGTTGTAATAAGTGATGCGACCCGTATTCGCCTTACGGAAGAAGATTTCATTCAGTACCATGCCCTGGGTCAGCAAATGGGTGAATGGTTCATCAAACGTGACCAGGCCGAGATCACGCATCACTTTACTCCAGAAACGCGAATACAGTAGATGCAGGATTGCATGTTCAATGCCGCCAATATATTGATCAACCGGCATCCAGTAGTTTACCCGTGCATCTGTCATTGCTTTAGTTTGATCGGCACAGGCGTAACGGGTGTAGTACCAGGAAGAATCGACGAAAGTGTCCATGGTGTCAGATTCGCGTCGTGCCGGTTTGTTACACCTGGGGCAGGCGCACTCGTAAAATGACGGCGTTTTAGTCAGCGGGTTTCCCGAGCCATCAGGAACCAGGTTTTCAGGAAGTACCACCGGTAGTTGCTCATCCGGTACCGGGACAATGCCGCAGTTGGCGCAATGGATAAGCGGAATCGGGCAACCCCAGTAGCGTTGCCGTGAAATGCCCCAGTCACGCAAACGATAGTGCACTCGTTTTTCACCTAATTCCTTCTGTTTGAGAGCAGTTGCAATGGCATCGACAGCCGCTTGAAATTCCAAACCAGAAAATCTGTCCGAGTTACAAGTGACACCATATTCAACAAAGGCCTCAGTGAGGGGTGTTTCCAGGTCGCTGTCCTTGGCCTTGATCACGGCTTTGATCGGGAGTGAATACCTGGTGGCAAATTCAAAATCACGCTCATCATGTGCAGGGACTGCCATGACAGCCCCTTCGCCATAGCCCATCAATACATAGTTGGCAATCCATACCGGTAGCTTCTCGCCAGTGAGCGGATGAATGACGAATAAACCGGTATCCCTCCCTTTTTTTTCCTGCAGTGCAAGGTCCGCTTCTTTGGTTGCGCCAAGTTTGCATTCCTGGATGAAAGCACTCAGTTTCGGGTTATTTCCCGCTGCGTGTAATGCAACCGGATGTTCAGCTGCGACGGCAACATAGGTCGCGCCTAACAAAGTATCCGCACGCGTGGTAAAAACCTTCAGTGCTTGCGGCGTACCCGATTCAATATCCGCAGGAAAAATAATATCGACACCATGACTCTTGCCGATCCAGTTTGCCTGCATGGTTTTTACCCGCTCAGGCCAACCAGGCAGTGAGTTTAATGACGTCAGTAATTCATCCGCGTAAGCTGTGATTTTCATGTAATACATCGGAATCTCGCGCTTTTCTACAGGCGCGCCTGTGCGCCAGCCGCAACCGTCAATCACCTGTTCATTAGCCAGTACAGTCTGATCAATGGGATCCCAATTAACCGTGCCAGTCGTTTGGTAAACCAGGCCTTTCTCCAGCATGCGGAGAAACAACCATTGATTCCAGCGGTAGTATTCAGGGTCACAAGTAGCTAATTCACGATCCCAATCAATACTCAGCCCCAGGCTTTGTAATTGCATGCGCATATAGTCAATATTGTCATGCGTCCATTTTGCTGGCGGCACATTATTTTGCATGGCCGCATTTTCAGCAGGCAGGCCAAACGCATCCCAACCCATAGGTTGCAATACGTTATAGCCCTGCATACGGCGATAGCGCGATAACACATCACCAATGGTGTAATTACGCACATGTCCCATGTGCAGTTTGCCAGATGGATAAGGAAACATGGAAAGGCAGTAATACTTCTTCTTGTCAGGAATCTCAACTGCCTTAAATGCAGCCGATTTTTTCCAGTATTGTTGCGCCTCTTGTTCGATTTCTTGGGGGTGATATTTTTCTTGCATGGAACCTGGCTTCTTCGCGGTAAAGGGCTGATTATACCGCGAAGTATCTGAGGCTATCGGGTCATTTATTCGGTTGTTAATGCTTCACCTGCCATGGATTTTTGAAATCTTTAGGGCACCTCTAAAAATCCATATTTCGTCACAATACTTCGTTGCTCACAAAAAATATTTCCTTACATATCAATCATATGCTGCGTCAATATTTTTTATTCGCGCCTGGTCTTGTTTAGAACTCTGAATTTTTAGAGGT
>JAUXRH010000211.1 GCA_030682075.1 Nitrosomonas sp. | reverse complement strand
TGGGCGAATAGGGCGGGAGGCCAATCTACCGCACAGGCTCTGGTTAAAAACCAATCCTCAGGGTGCAACGGCCTTCCCGGTGAAACATAAAACTTTACTCAACCTCCTGGACAGCATTTCATTAAATTCGATCATACAAGGATGTGCCGACGTCAGGAAGCGCATCAATTGCGAATGATACGCTTCACTGCGTTCAGCACATCCTGCGGCTCTGATCTGGTTGCAGGCACTATGACATTTTAGGGAGTGCCTGATTCAAGTACGGTAGGACGTCCCACGGCTCTAAAACGGCAAGGAACCACGAATGTACGCGAATAGACACGAATAATTAAAGGCCGGGTTCATTTCATGCTTTGAATTAGTGTGCATTCGTGTTCATTAGTGGTTCAAGAGGTTTTATCAGAATTTAAAATGACAGCGATGTTGCAAGGGTTGCGTCTTGCTGTCATATTATTACAGTGCTATAGTGCATTCCTATTTTAGTAAACAGGGAGATTGCAATGACTGTCTTGGCTACACCCCCCAGCGTCAAAGTGATTGGTGCAAATGGCCAGATTTCGCTCGGCAAGCAATTTGCCGGGCGTCAGGTTCTGGTTGAGGAACAAGAACCCGGCGTCTGGCTGGTGCGTACCGCCACCGTCATCCCCGACAACGAACGCTGGCTGCACGAACCCCAGGCCGCAACCGATCTGGCGCGCGCGCTGGACTGGGCCAAAGCCAATACACCCCATGATACCGATGTGGATACCGTGATCGGTAAACTGGTCAATGGCCAAGGTTGATCCAGATGCCTTGGTCAGGCTTGATCTGAATAACCGGGTGTTTCAGGAAAATCTACTCTCGCTACAAAAACCTGAACGACATGCCGCGCTGGACGCTTTGAGCAAAATCCGCCAACTCACCTGGAATCAGCTCTACCGCGATAGCGGCTTGAAGTGGGAGAAAGTGATCAGCGTCAAGCCGCCAGCGGGAGCTACTGCCATCTACTCGCTGCGCATTACCCAGTCACGCCGGGCAACGGCATTCCGCGACGGCAATTTCATCCGCCTGCTCACCATCGCGCCTGACCACGACAGCACTTACGAAAAAAGGTAATTTCAGTACGGTAGCATATCCTATGGCTCTAAAACGGCAAGGAACCACGAATGCACGCGAATAGACACGAATAATCAAAGGCCAGGTTCATTTCATGCTTGGAAAATTAGCGTGCATTCGTGTCCATTAGTGGTTCAAGAGGTTTTGTCAGCACATCCTGCGACCCTGATCTGGTTGCAGATAATATGGGCACCTCTAAAAATCCATATTTGCGAGCAGCCGCTTTGCGGCTTGCCTGCTTACCCCGTTTCGTCACAATACTTCGTTACTCACAAAAAATATTTCCTTACATATCAATCATATGCTTCGTCAATATTTTTTATTCGCGCCTGGTCTTGTTTAGAACTCTGAATTTTTAGAGGTGCCCATATGACATTTTAAAGTGCTTGCAAATTTTATGTTGGGTGATAGCATAACAACAATGAATAGCAAGCATCGCAAGACACTTGAAGTCATCTTTTTCGACCCAGTGAACGGAAATTTGCCGTGGGGTCGTATCGAGGCGTTGCTGGTGTCTATAGGGTGCAATGTTGTGGAAGGTAGCGAATCGTTGGTGACGTTTGAGAAGGATGGCCGGCGGGCATATTTCCACCGTCCTCATCCGCAGCGCGAAGCGCTCATCTATCGAGTCAAAGCGGTACGCGAATTTTTGATTAAGTTGGAGATCAAGCCATGAAAAACACCATGACCTACCGTGGATATACCGCCAGCCTGGAATTTGATCCGGACGATAATATTCTGGTCGGACGTGTACAGGACATCGACGATATCATTTGCTTTCATGGGGAATCGGTAGCCGCATTTACGAGTTCTTTTCATGAGGCTGTCGACGATTACGTCTCTGCCTGCGAAAAGCGGGGGCAGTTACCAGAAAAACCGGCATCTGGACGGTTGATGCTTCGTGTCGACCCCGTGGTTCACGCAGCGGCACTCAAGGCTGCGGCGCACGCCGGGCAGAGTCTTAATCGATGGGCTGAGCGAGTGCTGCGGCAAGCTGCCAATCATTGGGGTCAGAGTAATTAAAGCGAAGAGGTCTACCATTGCAATTATACATTTTATAACTTAAGAGGTTAGCCGCCGTAGTGAAAACGGCCTGTTAGAGGCGTTCTCTGTCCCTATTCGGTATATGCGTTTATGGCTTGAAAGTTTTAAGTTCCAGTTCTTTTACTGCCTTGAAGTGTTTTACATTGCTTGACGACAGCGGCATGTTGTTCTCTACTGCGGTGGCTGCAATGATGGCATCTCCAGCTATCATGTTTGCTGAAAGCGCATACTCTTCAACATATATCAGTGCGCGATGACCAATGTTCTCAGTGAAGGGGTATTGAGAACTCGAATTCACAGATGAAATCTTTTATATATCGATGATGTGTTTTGTTCTTTGCGCCTTGGAGTAGCTCCATGTAACTTTGAATCGAAAGATATCTGTCTTCAGTCTTTTCGATGAGTCTTGCTGCCTTTTCACTCCCTCTTTGTACCCAGATCAGGATATCTGTATCAAAAATCATGGCGGGATTTTCTTAAGCTATCTAACGCTTCCAGCACAGTTTCTTCAGATTTTCCGTACATACTGAAAAAAGGGTGATCTTTGACTTTTAATGCTGTTTTTTCACGAGCCGGCCTGATTATTCCCTTTACTTTTCCGTGGTAAAGGACTGTAACACTTTCATTTCTATCCAGTGCTTTCAGAATATCATGGGTCTGATATCTCAAATCAACGATTGATGCTTTCATGATTACCTCTATTGCAAGTTATTTATGGGTACTTCTAAAAATCCATATTTGCGAGCAGCCGCTTTGCGGCTTGCCTGCTTACCCCGTTTCGTCACCATACTTCGTTGCTCACAAAAAATATTTCCTTACCTATCCATCATATGCTGCGTCAATATTTTTTATTCGCGCCTGG
>JAUXRH010000210.1 GCA_030682075.1 Nitrosomonas sp. | reverse complement strand
GTGTCACGATTCATCGAAGCCTCCGAGTGGTTGGGTTAGTTCGTCAAGCAAACTACATTTTACCACTTTAGAGGCTTCTATTGATTATTAATCAATAACTTGAATGGATATTCTTCATGAAAATGAACTCCGAAACTTGAGCTCTATATATTCAAGGTAAACTGGAAACCAACATTGGTTCACAAATCTGGCGGAGGGTTAACCTTCTCTCTTATCATTGCAAGTCGTTGGTAATGATGTGGCTTTTATTGAGCATCGCCACCTTGATCTAGAATATTTTATCTTGCCGCCCATTTAACGCAGAATCAATCATCAATTCCCGGAAGCCCGATAGATGCTGGATAATTCCAGCATTTTATGAAAATTTTCAGACCAACTCGGAAGGATAATTTGCTGAAGATTATTTTGTTTATAGTAAACTTTCTATTCACTTGTTAAAATCACCATTTTCACAAAATAAAATCAGTTTATATTAACTTAGGATTGTTCATGACTATCGATGATTTTCGACCCACAAAAGAAGTAACGACATTTTATCCACCCCAACGTGTTTTGATGGGGCCAGGGCCATCGGATACCCATTTTCGGGTGTTGTCTGCCATGGCACGTCCGACATTGGGCCATCTTGATCCTGTTTTTACCGGCATGATGGAGGAATTGAAGAGTTTATTGCGCTATTCATTTCAGACCAAAAACATGATGACTTTTCCAGTTTCTGGCCCGGGTTCGGTGGGAATGGAAATGTGTTTTGTTAATATGATTGTTCCAGGCGACAAGGTGGTTGTGTGCCGTAATGGTGTATTTGGTGGGCGCATGGTCGAGAACGTGGAACGTCATGGTGGTATTGCAGTAGTCGTCGATGATAAATGGGGTGAGCCGGTTGACCCGCAGAAAGTAGAGGATGCGCTGAAGCAGAATCCTGATGCGAAGATTCTTGCTTTTGTCCATGCTGAAACTTCTACCGGTGTGTTATCTGATGCAAAAACGCTCTGTGAAATTGCCCGTCGCCACAATTGTTTGACTATTGTGGATACCGTTACTTCACTGGGCGGTTCGCCGATTTATGTTGATGGGTGGGGTATAGATGCAATTTATTCCGGTAGTCAGAAATGTTTGTCTTGCCCGCCGGGATTGTCCCCTGTCAGTTTTTCTGAACGCGTGACCGATTTGGTCAAGGGCCGCAAGGACAAGGTTCACAGCTGGTTTATGGATTTAAATCAGTTGTTGGGTTATTGGGGTACAACGACCCGTACCTATCATCATACCGCGCCAACGAACGCACTCTACGCTTTGCATGAATCGCTATTGATGTTATCCGAGGAAGGGTTAGAGCAATCCTGGGCACGGCATGAGCGCAATTATCAAGCACTGAAAGCTGGATTCGCGACGCTTGGTATCAATTATGTGGTTGATGAGCAGTACCGTTTGCCACAACTGAACTCAGTCTATGTGCCTGAGGGCGTCGATGAGAAAGAAGTGCGACGGAGATTGCTTGAAGAATACAGCTTGGAAATTGGTGCTGGGCTGGGTGCTTTTGCAGGTAAAGTATGGCGCTTTGGTCTGATGGGAACTTCTAGTAAAATTGAGAATGTGTTGTTTTGTTTAAATGCGCTGGAAGCTGTATTCACAGATATGGGCCTGAAGGTTGAATATGGTTCAGCGGAAGCTGCTGCACACCGATATTATGCGGCGAATCCAATGCCATCCAGTTTCTCAGGGTAAGTCATTTATTTTTTGAGAAACATCATTGCCACCTTTTCACTGCTGCTGGTGAAAAGGTGGTTTTATCGTTCTAAAGAACCGCTGATTTACTTTGGGTCGATAGATTAATCAGTGACTCCCTAATGCATTACTAATCAAGTCACTGAACTGATTTTTTCCAGGAAAATCCTGTCATCATGATTATGGGTATTCCCTTTTCAATTATCGCTGCGCCACTGTTTTCCTTTGTGGCGACATTTATTGCGGTTATGTGGTTGATAAAAGGTAATTTACCTCGCGTACTGGATTACCCGAATGCGCGTTCTCTTCATACGCACCCTGTGCCACGTACGGGAGGAGTAGGCCTGATGCTGGGGATACTGTCTACATGGGGTTTATTTTCTGTAGTTTTGCCGGTTTCAGTTTGGGTGGGCGTAAGTCTGCTGGCGCTAATATCTTTTGCTGACGATATTTCCGGCATGGCAGTTTGGATCCGGTTGTTAGTGCAAGCCTTGGTAGCGGCCTGTTTTTCCATATTCGTCCTTTTTGATGGGTATGGCTGGATGGCCGTTTTTTTAATTATGGTTGCAACTATCTGGATGTCAAATCTCTATAATTTCATGGATGGATCTGACGGATTAGCGGGAGGGATGACACTTATTGGTTTTGGTTACTATGGCTTGGCGGCATTTCTTGCTGGAAATAATGAATTCGCCGTCATAAATTTTTCCATTGCAGCGGCGGCGACGGCTTTTTTACTGCATAATTTTTATCCGGCGCGTATTTTTATGGGAGATGTGGGTTCAATTCCCCTGGGATTTCTAGCAGCAGTTTTAGGTGTATTGGGTTGGGTTGATGGTTTGTGGTCGTTATGTTTTCCACTGATTATATTTTCACCATTCATAGCAGACGCAACTGTTACACTTATAAAACGAAGCGTACGGGGTGAAAAAATCTGGCTGGCGCATTGTGAGCATTATTATCAGCGCATTATCCAAAGCGGTTTTGGGCATCGTAATACCGCATTATTTGGTTACGCACTGATGTTGGTTGTGGGAGCCAGTGCCGTGTGGGCGGAGCAGCAGGAACTTACTACACCGTACTTGATTGGTGTGATTATTTGGAGTATTTACTTGATTATAATGGTTTTCTCTGATTGGTGTCAGAGACGTCGCGCCAGTAAAGGATAAAATGTTCGCAAGCAAATATAGAATAGGTGCATTGATTGCGTTCATTCACGATGTTGTGGCAGTTGCAGCTGCATGGTGGCTTGCTTATCTATTCCGTTTTAATTTTGAAATTCCCGCGTTTTATTTGAATTCATTACTGCAGATTCTGCCTTGGGTCGTACCCGTTCAAGCAGGTATCTTTTTCTGGTTTGGACTTTACCGAGGGTTATGGCGTTATGCCAGTCTGCCTGATTTAAAAAGAATTTTTATAGCAGTGATGCTCGGCATAACGATTGTATCGCTCCTGTTATGGATGCTTGAGTTGCTGGCGGGCGTACCACGTTCAGTAGCTTTGCTTGCGCCAATGTTGCTATTGCTGATAATGGGCGGCAGTCGTTTTTTCTACCGCGCATGGAAGGAGCGCCGCCTCTATAGTCTGGAAAATTACGAGGGCAAGCTGGTGCTGATTCTTGGCGCAGGTCGAACAGCAGTAAGCCTGGTAAAGGATTTAGCACGTAGTCGTGATTGGCATGTTGTTGGTTTGTTGGATGACGATACCAGGAAAATAGGCACGCGTTTACATGGCGTGCGTGTATTGGGTGTAATAGATGACTTGCCGCATTGGGTTCAGAAACTCAATGTTGGTCATGCCATTATTGCCATGCCATCGGTTTCTCGTCGTGTCCACCGCCATGCGCTGGCGCTATGTTCAGAAATTGGCATAAAAGCAATGACCGTTCCGTCATATATGGATCTGATCAGTGGTAAAACCACGGTATCTCAGATTCGTGATATTGAATTGGATGATCTGTTAGGAAGGGCGCCCGTGGTGCTGGATGATGAAGGTTTACATGAGCTGTTAACAGGAAAGACCATCCTGATTACGGGTGCAGGTGGCTCGATCGGTTCCGAATTATGTCGGCAAATCATTACATTCAGACCAGAGCGGCTTGTTTTGTTCGAATTGAATGAATTGGCACTTTACAATATAGAAGAAGAGTTTCGGTCCAAATTCCCGGAAATAAGCCTATCGTTTGTCATCGGTGACGTTAAAGATGCGGCACGACTGACACAGTTATTTTCACAGTTTCATCCGACCGTTGTTTTTCACGCAGCTGCCTACAAGCACGTGCCATTAATGGAGAGTGAGAATGCCTGGCAGGCATTGCTAAATAATGTCAAAGGAACCTATGTGCTTGCCCAGACTGCGGTTGATTTTGGTGTGGAAAAGTTTGTACTGATCTCGACGGATAAAGCAGTTAATCCGATCAGTGTTATGGGTGCAAGCAAACGTTTAGCAGAAATGGTTTGTCAGGCGATGCAGCCACCAGTTTCCCGTTCTGATAAAAATGATCCAGGTACAGGTAACAAAGGGAAAAGCACCTGTTTTGTGATGGTGCGTTTTGGTAATGTACTGGGCAGCACGGGCAGCGTGATCCCAAAATTTCGTGAGCAAATTGCGAGAGGTGGGCCGATTACCATTACCCATCCCGATATGACCCGTTATTTCATGTCGATTCCAGAAGCCACTCAATTGGTTCTTCAAGCGGGATCAATGGGGGGTGTGAGAGGCGGTGGAGAAATTTTTGTATTGGATATGGGTGACCCGGTTAGAATTGTTGACCTTGCTAAGGATCTGATTCGTCTATCTGGCTTGAGTGAGGAAGATATCAAGATTATTTATAGTGGATTGCGGCCCGGCGAGAAGCTCCATGAAGAACTACTGGCAATAAATGAAAATATGTTCCCAACGCTTCATGCTAAGTTACGTATTACCCAGGCACGTCGAGTCGATGAGAAATGGTTAGTTACACTGGTCGCATGGTTTGAGAAACAGACAGTTCTAAGTGACAAAGAAGTCAGACAAGCGCTGAAAAAATGGGTGCCGGAATACTCAGATAAGTAAATGATGTTAAGGGCGCTTCTAAAAATCCATATTTGCGAGCAGCCGCTTTGCGGCCTGCCTGCTTACCCCGTTTCGTCACCATACTTCGTTGCTCACAAAAAATATTTCCTTACCTATCCATCATATGCTGCGTCAATATTTTTTATTCGCGCCTGG
>JAUXRH010000209.1 GCA_030682075.1 Nitrosomonas sp. | reverse complement strand
ACGTAATACGGGGCACAAGCCTGCATCGAATCACCCTTGGAGAAACATGCCTGTCGGCAAGTCCGCCCACGATGGGTTGTGTGCTACTTCATAACAAAGGGAAAACAGGAAATAGCGGACATTTCTATTTGGTGTTGACACTGCTTCGCTGAATTCGCCAGAATCAAAGGGGTCAGACTCGATTGATTTTCCAAAATTGCCGAGATAGGCTGTAGGCTCTTTGGATAGAGACAACAAATCAATGGTACGTCTACCCCGTTTTGTTATTTCCGGCTGGCCGCAACACGTGATCCAGCGTGGTAATAATCGCCAGGAATCTTCTGCGCGGACGAGGATTATCGGTTCTTTCTGGAAAAGCTTCAGGTAGGTGGAGAAAAACACGGCTGCGATATCCATGCCTATGTTCTGATAACCAATCATGTGATTGGCTGGTGACACCATGCCGAGGATATCATCGACAAACCGATGCAGATGCTGGGTCGGTATTATGCCCAGTATTTCAACCATTGTACAAACCTACTCTGACCCCGATAAATCGAGGTGGCTGGTATCATGTGGCCCTTTCAAACAGAAGGGGGCGCTTCCCTTTTTCCTTTCCAGGATGCCCTATCGGACGATACTGTAATACTCTACCCGCAATTTTTCCAAGCTTTAAACAAACTTTACCGTACCACAAGGTAGCCCTTTTTCGACGTTTCGTCGCAACACTTCAAGGGCTGGCAGCTCATCACCCTCAGCTCGAATTCGGGCTGCATTATGCGACTGTCAGTCAAATTGTTAAAAAAGCCGGAATGTGAGTTTCATCTCAAGACTCTTCATGCAATCGTGACAGGGCGATATCATATATTTCATTTCGATCACGCTTACCAACTGCGATAACGGTCACAGTGATCGTCTGGTCTTCGACGGAGTAAACCAATCGATATCCGAGTTGGCGAAGTTTGATCTTATAGATGTTCTTTACCCCGGATAATGCAGCAGAGGGTATGTGTGGATTATCAAGTCGTTCTTTGAGTTTCTTTTTAAACTGATCTTTTACAGTGTAGCCTAATTTTTTCCATTCTTTGAGCGCAGATTTTTTGAACTCCAGCTTATAAGTCATCAAGCGTAACCTTTACAGCAGGCTCATCCATTCGCTCTTTTACCAGCTTCAGCAGTTCCACATCGTCAAGCAGCTCCATCATTGCTTCATAGGCTGCGGCAGGTACACAGTAAAAAGCGGGTTCGTTACGGTTCAAAACGGCTATTGGCATCCCATTACCGCTGGAGACCACCTTCATGGGGTTGGCTTTAAGCTCGGATATGCTAGCGGCAATTTCTGTAAGAATTTGATGTGTCATGTTTTTTACCTAATAGTTGATCAATAAGACTTAATTATAGATCTCTTAAAAGGTCTCGTAAAGGCAATAAGAATACGAGCAGCACCTCCTGCTCATTCAAACAACATTTGCTGCAAAATCAAATTTATGCATTTTTTGCGAAATCCATGTCTCGACACTATGAATCCCTGCATTCAGGCCCCTACAAATTCAGCATCTTCTCACTTACTGCATATTCTTTATGCGCTGCAACAGCAATGTCGGCACATTTCAGCTGAATCCATCAACCAGGTGGCCGCCTCACTGGATTTGCCCGTCAGTCAAGTCAGCCGCCGTGCGAATAGTCTTACCCGCAGTGATCAGCGCATTGATGTCGTCAATATCCAGTCCATCCAATACATGATTGATACGATCAATGAGCCCATTGGCAACCAGAAACTCTCGATAAGCCTCTGTTGTGGTCGCAAAACCTGCAGGTACGTTCACACCTGCCTGCGAAAGGTGGCTGATCATTTCTCTCAGCGCGGCATTCTTACCACCAACCAAGCCTACATCGTGCATCGTCAATTGATCAAACCAGGCGATATATTGTGTCATTGGGAAACTCCTATCGGCGAATAATTAACAAGTAACTTTTTGTAGGCGGTCGCGCAGCAAACTTAATGCTGGCTGCCTTTTAATAACGGGCAATGCCCGGAAATTGCATGGCGGCATGATAAATCTTCCAAGTAATCGGATGCCTGCCGCAAATACTCCAAGAACGTCTGCGCTACAATCGACAATTGCTTGCCGGATGGATATGCAAAATACCAATGCCGTTTAATAGGAAATCCTTCAACATTAAGTATCGCAAGCTGCCCCATCGGCGCATCAAGTGCCAGGGTATGCCGAGACAAGACGGCGATACCCAATCTACCGACAATAGCCTGCTTAATCGCTTCGTTGCTGCCCAATTCCATGCGGACTTTCAATTTATAACTATGTTCTAAAAAAAAACGTTCTGTCGCCATTCTCGTTCCAGAGCCCGGTTCACGCATGATAAAGGGTTCATCGCAGATGCGTTCAATGCTGATCTTTTTTTCGCGAGACAATGGATGATCGGCGGATGCCAGCACAACCAGCGGGTTGTCCAAAAATACTTCCGCTACGGCATCAATGGCATCGGGAACTTGCCCCAAGATATATAGATCGTCTTGATTACTGCTTAATCTTTCCAGAACACGCTCGCGATTCGTCACTATCAGTGCAACGTCTATGCCCGGGTATTTCTGGCAAAACATGCCCAATAAACGTGGCGTAAAATATTTCGCGGTAGTGACCACCGCAAGCCGCAGTTTTCCTGATTTCAAGCCTTTCATATCAGACGCGATCATTTCAAAACGGGAAAAATGCTCAAAAATACCCAGGCAGGTTTGATATAGCTCTTTTCCTGTATCGGTCAGATAGATTTTTTTACCGATTTGTTCAAACAAAGGTAGTCCAATCTCATCCGTCAGTTTCTTGATTTGCATCGATACCGTTGGCTGCGTCAAGAATAACTCTTCGGCTGCACGAGTAAAGCTTTTCAAGCGAGCAATCGCTTCAAAAACTTCAAGTTGCCGCAACGTACTGTGACGCATGAGTCTCTCCTTTTATTATCGACCAATAAAAAATCTATCATAGATATAAATCTATCGCAACAATAGAAACATTTGATTGTTATTTATGGTTCAAAAATTCTACTATATTTCCACCCGCTGATGTCTACTTCCTAACTAAAGTTTATAGCGTGGATTTTTCAATAACTTGGAGAAAATTATGGCTTCAGAAACCATGAAAGAAGGTAAAGAACGTTACAAATCCGGCGTCATTCCGTACAAAAAAATGGGTTACTGGGAACCTGGCTATGTACCCAAAGATACGGACGTCATCGCGCTGTTTCGCATCACGCCTCAACCGGGGGTAGATCATGAAGAAGCAGCGGCAGCAGTCGCAGGTGAGTCTTCTACGGCGACATGGACCGTGGTATGGACTGATCGGCTAACTGCGTGTGAACTCTATCGTGCCAAAGCATACAAGTCTGAGCTTGTTCCCAATACAGGCCCGGGCACTAAAAACGAAGCGCAATACTTTGCTTATATCGCCTATGATATCGATCTATTTGAAGAAGGCTCGATCGCAAACTTAACCGCTTCCATTATCGGCAATGTATTTGGTTTCAAAGCGGTCAAAGCACTGCGTCTGGAAGACATGCGCATTCCCGTTGCTTACCTCAAGACCTTCCAAGGTCCTGCAACCGGTATCGTGGTAGAGCGTGAACGCCTGGATAAATTTGGTCGCCCATTGCTTGGCGCCACGACCAAACCAAAGCTGGGTCTTTCTGGACGCAACTACGGACGCGTTGTATACGAAGGACTTAAAGGCGGCCTGGATTTCATGAAAGACGATGAGAATATTAACTCACAACCTTTTATGCACTGGCGTGACCGTTTCCTGTATTGCATGGAGGCAGTGAATAAAGCATCTGCGGCAACCGGTGAAGTCAAAGGGCATTATTTGAATGTGACGGCCGGCACGATGGAAGACATGTATGAAAGAGCGGAGTTTGCAAAATCTCTGGGCTCAGTCATTGTCATGATCGATCTGGTGATTGGCTACACCGCGATACAGTCGATGGCAAAATGGGCGCGTAGGAACGACATGATATTGCATCTGCATCGTGCGGGTAATTCGACCTATTCACGCCAAAAAAATCACGGCATGAATTTCCGTGTGATTTGTAAGTGGATGCGTATGGCGGGTGTCGATCATATTCATGCAGGTACCGTTGTGGGCAAGCTCGAAGGCGATCCGCTGATGATCAAGGGCTTTTACGACACCTTGCGCGACACACAGACTGAGAAGAATCTAGAACACGGGCTGTTCTTTGATCAAGACTGGGCATCACTTAATAAAGTCATGCCTGTTGCTTCAGGTGGTATTCATGCAGGCCAGATGCATCAGTTGCTCGATTATCTCGGCGAAGATGTGATATTGCAGTTCGGTGGCGGCACCATTGGACACCCTCAAGGCATTCAGGCAGGCGCAACCGCTAATCGTGTAGCACTCGAAGCGATGGTTCTGGCTCGAAATGAAGGTCGGGATTACGTCAAAGAAGGCCCGCAAATTCTTGCCGATGCTGCCAAGTGGTGTACGCCGCTCAAACAAGCGTTGGAAACGTGGAAAGATGTCACCTTTAACTATGATTCTACGGATACCGCTGACTTTGTGCCATCCGCAACTGCGAACGTTTAACCATTTTAGGAGAAACAATTATGATGACCAATCCAGGTAACATACTCACACAGGGGCAGTTTTCTTTCCTGCCCCCGTTGACCGACAAGCAAATCTCAACACAGCTCAAGTATGCGTTGAAAAATGGCTGGGCAATCGGAATTGAATATACGGATGACCCGCATCCACGTAACACGTACTGGGAAATGTTTGGCAATCCTATGTTTGACTTGAAAGATCCGGCAGGAATTTTGATGGAAATTAATAGCTGCCGCAAAACTTTTCCAAATCACTATATCCGTGTGACTGCGTTTAACTCAACACGCGGCGTGGAGAGTCCAACAATGTCATATATTGTCAACCGACCTGCGAAAGAACCAGGTTTTGGTTTAGTACGTCAAGAAGGTGCGGGGCGGAGTATTAGTTATACCATTCACTCCTATGCAACCGACAAGCCAGAAGCTGAACGCTACTAGCAGCAAGCCATTTCTCTCTTCCTTAAGAAGAGAGAAATTGTTAACAATGCAAACGCAGTCGCTTAAGGGCGCCTCTAAAAATCCATATTTGCGAGCAGCCGCTTTGCGGCTTGCCTGCTTACCCCGTTTCGTCACAATACTTCGTTGCTCACAAAAAATATTTCCTTACATATCCATCATATGCTGCGTCAATATTTTTTATTCGCGCCTGGTCTTGTTTAG
>JAUXRH010000208.1 GCA_030682075.1 Nitrosomonas sp. | reverse complement strand
CCAGGCGCGAATAAAAAATATTGACGCAGCATATGATTGATAGGTAAGGAAACATTTTTTGTGAGCAACGAAGTATGGTGACGAAACGGGGTAAGCAGGCAAGCCGCAAAGCGGCTGCTCGCAAATATGGATTTTTAGAGGCGCCCTAAAGGCGAGGGAGCCGCGATTTTTTATATATAGCATCAAGCTGGATGCAACGCTTTTATCTCAATTATTACAAACAAGTGAAACAGGAAAAATATGATGAACATCGAAAAACTTAATCGTGATTATGCCATTGCCGGTCAACTGACCTTTATTGAAGGTCAGGGTGGATTGCCGATGATCCAGGTCAATAGCTCGAAGGCGAAGGCTCTAATCTCAATCCACGCGGGTCAGGTGCTTTCATATCAACCAGCCAATGAACCTGAAGACCTGATGTTCCTTAGTGAAAAAGCCTATTATCAGGCAGGTAAGGCTATTAAAGGGGGCGCGCCGATCTGCTGGCCATGGTTCGGTGCTGATCCTGAAGGACACGGACGTCCGGGTCATGGGTTCGTGCGCAATCGTCTCTGGAATGTAGTCAGTACCGAAATTACAGCGACAGGAGAGATCAAAGTAATCCTCGGTTTAGTTGACACCCCGGAAACTCGGGCGATCTGGCCGCATTCCTTTGTTCTTACACAGGAAATCACGGTTGGGGATTCATTGAATTTAGAATTAATTACCAGCAATACAGGCACAGAGCCATTCTCCATTACCCAGGCGTTTCATACCTACTTCAAAATTGGAGATATCAGCCAGACCCGCGTTTTGGGCCTGGAAGGATGTCAATATATTGACAAGGTGGGTGACAGTGAACAAAAACAACAGGTGGATGCGGTTACGATTAATTCAGAAGTTGACCGCATTTATCTTGCGGTTCAAAACGTTCTGGTAATTGATGACGCCGCATTAAAACGCCGTATTCGTATTACATCCAAAGGCAATAAAACAGCGGTGGTATGGAACCCCTGGGAAAAAATTTCGGTTGAGATGGCCGATTTGCAGGATACTGATTATCAACGGCTACTTTGCGTTGAAACGACGAATGCTGCGGATGATGTCGTGGACGTTGCGCCAAACAGTACCTGTCGTCTTATGGTAAATTACCGTATTGAGCGAGGTTAGCAGGCGAGGCACGGGGAATCACAAGGGCACCTCTAAAAATCCAGAGTTCTAAACAAGACCAGGCGCGAATAAAAAATATTGACGCAGCATATGATTGATATGTAAGGAAATATTTTTTGTGAG
>JAUXRH010000207.1 GCA_030682075.1 Nitrosomonas sp. | reverse complement strand
CCAGGCGCGAATAAAAAATATTGACGCAGCATATGATTGATAGGTAAGGAAACATTTTTTGTGAGCAACGAAGTATGGTGACGAAACGGGGTAAGCAGGCAAGCCGCAAAGCGGCTGCTCGCAAATATGGATTTTTAGAGGTGCCCTAAAGCCAGATTGATGCGCCCAGCCATGGGCAATTTAATTGCAGGCGGGTTTGAGCTAATGCCGAACGTAAGGCCAAGCAAGTTAATCTCAACTCCTTCCACCTGGCTAGCCAACACACCAAACACACCATATAGTGACAATTGAATACCACGACCACTTGGCGCTAACGCGATCAAGCTATGACCCAGGTAATCCTTACCAATTGCAGTGGGGGGCAAATCGAGTTCAAGCTCAGGAATCGATCGTGAAACCCACGCGGTAAATGTATTGGAATTGGGGCCTGGCCATATGGTGTATTCTCTTTGATAGGGATAATCGCGCGCCGCATCCTCAATACGTGCAATCAATGCATCAACCCCCTCGCCCCGTTTCTCTGCCAGCACTTCTGGCATATTGCCATACCAACGCCGATCCGGCGGGCTGTCGTATTTTACCAATACGCGCCGATTGCTTCGTTGGCGCCATCCGATGACCTCATAAATGGTATAGGCAGCTGCATTTGTTGGCTTGACGGCAATCCAGGTATGAATACCAAAATAACCGCGCCAGCTATAAGCACGTGCGCCATAAACCTGGATGAGCGCTTCCGGTGTCAGCGCTGGATCTGGAGCAATCCCAACTGATTCACGACTCGCCGTACGCCAGGTTTCTGCACGCACATCTTCCGTCGTGACAATCTGCAATACGACGCCAAAAAAAATAAGGCAGAAGAAATACCGTTGATAAAGCGCAGCCCACATATTTCTTACTCAACCAAATGATGTATTGCATGCTTGACCTGGAGACATTCGATCGTCCCAGGAACCCCTTGCATCAAACCTTGCGCACGCTTGATGCCACTCACATATTAAATCCTGATTATTTAATCAGATAGCACTTTACATACCAAGACATAAGTCTCAGGTAATCGCAGACTATTGCCAGGATTTACCACGATAAAATGGAAGATTTTAGCCATCTGCCATCGGTTTATGAGTTTATGAATTAACCGACGGCTCTACAATGTTAACCCAGATCAAAATCAAGCAACATCCTTTCTGATAGACAGTTAAAAACTATAGCGCCTTTCTCTATTTTTTGTGAAACATAAAGATTCGTTGCACTCACGCCATTTGAAGGTTAACTTAACAGCAGCAGATTACATAGGGAATGTCACATTATGGGTGATGAGATACCTTCCAGCCATTTCAGTTCAAAAGACCTGAAAATATTCACCGATCGTCTTCGTGTGGAAACGCAGTTGGTCAGCGACTGGATCGCGCAGGATCGCTTTTCTTTTGAACAAAAGATGTTCGGCTATGAGCTTGAGGCATGGTTAATTGACCGCAATTTCCGGCCTGCGCCCATTAATGAACAATTCTTGCAAGCATTAGATGATCCCTTGGTTGTTCCTGAGTTAGCCAGTTTTAACTTTGAATTAAACAGTTCACCGCAACGCCTGACGGATAAAGTCTTCACCGACATGAAACAAGGCCTGTCACAAATCTGTAACCGATGTCGTCATCATGCGCAGTTACTGGATGCTGATATGCTGATGATCGGCATATTACCCACCGTCAGGGAAACCGATCTGTCGCTTGAGCACATGTCCAACTCTCCTCGTTACCGCGCACTGAATGAACAAGTCTTCCGCTTACGACAGGGTCGCCCCATACAAATCGATATCAAAGGGCAAGAACATTTAACGACCCGTCATGATGATGTCATGCTGGAAGCCGCAACAACTTCATTCCAGCTTCACCTCCAGATTCCTGCGGACCTGGCCGTACGCTATTATAATGCGGCCATCATACTATCTGGCCCAATGGTTGCGGCTACCGGCAATTCGCCGTATTTATTTGGCAAGCATCTCTGGGAAGAAACCCGAATTCCATTATTTGAACAAGCCGTATCAATTGGCGGGCACAAACATTCTGAAGCGGGCGATCTTAAGCGTGTTTCATTCGGCACGGGGTACGCTAAAAACTCTTTATTAGAATGCTTTCTGGAGAATCGTGATCACTATCCAGTGATTCTCCCGGTGTTATTTGACGAACCCCCTGAGGCACTGGCACACCTTCGCCTGCATAATGGCACCATCTGGCGCTGGAATCGGCCACTCATTGGATTTAATGCCGAAGGCGAACCACATTTACGGATCGAGCACCGCGTGGTTTCCGCTGGTCCCAGTATTATTGATACGGTTGCCAATGCAGCTTTATTTGTCGGCGTGATCAAAAGCCTGGTTGATGAAGCGATACCTCAAGAACAAATCCTCTCTTTTTCCGTGGCACGACACAATTTCTATGCTGCGGCTCACCTGGGTTTACAAGCCAGGTTCCATTGGTTCAATGGTAACTATCTGGATGCCGGGGAATACATTCTTAAGTACATGCTGCCACTGGCACATACGGGCCTTGAACGTCTCGATATAAATAAGGATGACATCCAGCGTTATCTGGGCATTATTGAGCAACGCATAATAACTGGCCAAACGGGCGCAAACTGGCAACAGCGTTACGCCGCAGCTCATGACGATGACATGGGTGCGCTCGCTGCCGCCTACGCGATGCAGCAACAGCAGGGCAAGCCCGTGCATGAGTGGCCTATCTGAAACACCCTGGCCTCTTCCCCCACTAAATTTAGGGCGCCTCTAAAAATTCAGAGTTCTAAACAAGACCAGGCGCGAGAAAAAATTTGAGCGTAGCACATGATTGATATGTAAGAGAAAATTTTTTATGAGCAAAGCCGTATTGCGACGAAATGGGGTAAGCAGGCAAGCCGCAAAGCGGCTGCCCGCAAAATTGGATTTTTAGAGGCGCCCTCAATACAAAACCGCTTTTTATGTTAACCATACAAAATAGAATTCCCGAAGGACTGCTTGAATTGGAAGCGTATGAACTCTATCAGAAATTAGACGGCCCGACGCTATTTCACCTTGAAGGCCAGCGTAGCCCACCCCTCTATATTTCCGTCTTGCTTCATGGCAATGAACCCGTTGGCTGGAATGCTGTACGTAATCTTTTGTCTCGCTACCGGAATCAGAAATTGCCACGCGCCCTGTCCCTTTTCATTGGCAACATCAGCGCCGCACGCCACCGCCTGCGGCGTCTGGAACACCAGCCAGACTACAATCGCGTCTGGAGCCCAGGAGACACGCCAGAACATGCCATGGCCAACCAGGTCTATCAGGAAATATCAAAGACCGGGCTATTTGCCAGTATCGACCTGCATAACAATACGGGCTTAAACCCCCACTACGCCTGCATTAATAAACTGGCACCGGATTTCTTACATTTGGCCACCCTGTTTGATCGCACCGTCATCTATTTTACGCAGCCACCAGGTGTGCAATCCCTCGCCTTTGCAGAACTCGGTCCCGCAATAACCCTCGAGTGCGGTCAACCGAACAACCCAAAAGGCGTTGACCACGCCACGGAATACCTGGCGGCTTGTTTGCATTTAGCTGAAATACCATCACGTCCCATCGCCAAACACGATATCGAACTATTCCATACCGTCGCCGTTGTTCGTGTTGCCCCTGGCGCACAAATCGGATTTCACGAGGATGGATTGGATTTGCGTCTGGTTGATAACATCGATTACCTGAACTTCCGTGAATTACCTGTCGGCACACTCCTCGGCTGGCAACAATCCGACGGGGAAATTCTGCTTAAAACCACGGATGAGCAGGACCGGGAAGTGTCGGGAGACTATTTCTATCTTGACGGCAAGGCGCTTAGAGTTCGTTGTCCTGTGATGCCCTCCATGTTAACGCGGGACACACGAATTATCCGTCAGGATTGTTTGTGCTATCTGATGGAGCGAATGACTATACCGAATGAAGCCTGATAAGGTAGACGTTCAGACTTATATTAGTCTTGAACTGATCTGAGCCAGGAGGCTGGTCGATTGTGTGCGAAATATCGTCCTTGACAACAAGCAGGTAAAACACCGGCAGCAACAGCAAACAAACAATACGGTAAACCGTTTTAATGTCAGAATTGCAGATACTTTGAAAAAATACGTTTTAGATCATCTGAAGACATCAAAAAAGGCTGGCTTCACTCTTATGGGCGCCTCTAAAAACTCAGAGTTCTAAACAAGACCAGACGCGAATAAAAAATATTGACGCAGCATATGATGGATATTAGGCGACAATTAACCTGTCCGGTATGACGACAATTAACTTGGCCGGTTGAGTGAAATTAGAAGCATGTAAAGTGACCTCTTAAAAAGGAGGTGAATTTGTCAGGCAAACACATCACTCAACAACAAAGGAATTTGTA
>JAUXRH010000206.1 GCA_030682075.1 Nitrosomonas sp. | reverse complement strand
CCAGGCGCGAATAAAAAATATTGACGCAGCATATGATTGATATGTAAGGAAATATTTTTTGTGAGCAACGAAGTATGGTGACGAAACGGGGTAAGCAGGCAAGCCGCAAAGCGGCTGCTCGCAAATATGGATTTTTAGAGGTGCCCTTATGCTGACAGTATAAAAATAAAGTTATCGCAGGAGTCAACGGATGTTTACGGGAATCATAGAAGCAGTCGGTGAAATAAAACAGGTCAGGAAACTGAAAGCTCCGCAGGATAATGGTTTATGTCTGGATGTTGCATCGGGTGGTCTGGATTTGAGTGATGTTGCAGTCGGGGACAGTATTGCCGTAAATGGCGTATGTCTTACCGTAACGGCATTGAAAGAGGGCCTGTTTTCTGTTGATGTTTCACGGGAAACCTTAAATTGCACGTATGGTTTGGATCAGCCCGGTGAGCCGGTCAATCTGGAAAAAGCCCTGCGTTTGTCTGACAGACTGGGGGGGCATTTGGTGAGTGGTCATGTAGACAGCCCGGGTGAGGTTGTTGGTTTTGATCCAGTGGGTGAAAGTTGCCTGCTGACGATTAAGGCGCCTGAACCACTATTGAAATATATTGTAAAAAAAGGGTCAATCACGGTGAATGGCGTCAGTTTGACGATCAATCAGGTGGTCGCGGATAAATTTTCTATTAATCTAATCCCGCATACACTTGCTGAGACCACCTTAAATCATCTTGTGCCGGGTTCAAAAGTAAATCTCGAAACCGATATGTTAGCGCGTTATGTTGCACGTTTAATCAATGCGGCCACATAAATCAGGAGCAACTCAATTATGATTATCAGTGCAACAAAGGAAATCATTGCCGACTTAAAGCTGGGCAAGATGGTTATTCTGGTGGATGAAGAAGACCGCGAGAATGAGGGGGATCTGGTTCTTGCCGCAGATTTTGTTACGCCGGAAGCGATTAATTTTATGGCGAAGTTTGGCCGTGGTTTGATCTGCCTGACTGTTACCGAGGGACGCTGTCAGCAATTGAATCTGCCCTTGATGGTGTCTGCTAATCGTTCGCCGCTGGGTACCAATTTTACGCTTTCAATTGAAGCCGCCAGTGGTGTGACAACGGGCATTTCTGCCGCTGATCGAGCCAGAACGGTACAAGCCGCAGTAAAGTCGGACGCCAGACCGGGTGATATTATTCAACCGGGCCATATTTTTCCATTGATGGCGCAAAAAGGCGGCGTGTTAGTGCGTGCGGGTCATACAGAGGCTGGTTGTGACTTGGCGGGCATGGCAGGACTGACGCCCGCATCGGTAATCTGTGAGATTTTAAAAGACGATGGCAGCATGGCGCGCCTGCCCGACTTAATTGAATTTGCTACCACGCATCAACTTAAGATTGGCGCGATTGCGGATCTTATTCATTATCGGGGACTGACAGAAAGCCTGGTGGAACGTGTGGCAGAACGTCTTATCCGAACGATTCATGGTGAATTTCTTCTGGTTGCCTATCGCGATAAAACCGCGAATACCACCCACCTGGCGTTAGTAAAAGGCCAGCCAAATCCAGAAACGGAGACCTATGTGCGTGTGCATGAGCCGCTGTCTGTGATTGACTTGCTGGATATTGATGATCATACGCATTCATGGAGTATCAATGATTCCGTACGAAAAATTGCCGAGATGGGGCAGGGCGTGATTGTGCTGTTGCATCGTAAGGAGGATTCCGTCCAATTGATAGCGCGCATCAAGCTAACTGAAAACGCTTTTGCGGGTACTGCTCCCAAGGCTGATTTGCGCAACCATGGTATTGGCGCGCAGATATTGAAGGATCTTAATGTAGGTAAAATGAAAGTGCTTGCCACACCGAGAAAAATGCCAAGCGTGACGGGTTTCGGTCTCGAAGTGACGGGCTATGTCGAGCGCTGAAGTGATGATTGGAAGTAATTTTGGACTTAAGGGCACCTCTAAAAATTCAGAGTTCTAAACAAGACCAGGCGCGAATAAAAAATATTGACGCAGCATATGATGGATAGGTAAGGAAATATTTTTTGTGAGCAACGAAGTATGGTGACGAAACGGGGTAAGCAGGCAA
>JAUXRH010000309.1 GCA_030682075.1 Nitrosomonas sp. | reverse complement strand
ATTAGCGACCGAATAAAAAATATTGACGCAGCATATGATGGATAGGTAAGGAAATATTTTTTGTGAGCAACGAAGTATGGTGACGAAACGGGGTAAGCAGGCAAGCCGCAAAGCGGCTGCTCGCAAATATGGATTTTTAGCGGTGCCCTTCTTTTGGTAATCAGGTCTATATCTTCTGTTTACCCTGGATGTTTTATAAATGAGGGCTGCCAGTTGATAGCTGGTTCGACAGTGACTTATTCTGATTGCCGATCATTTATAATGCCTTTCTTCATAGTCTGGAACTGGAAACTGGACAAATAAATGTTTTATCTGATCCTCATGATCTTTGTTGCGGCGATTATTTTTGGTCCATCCTATTGGATCAAACATATCCTGGAAAAGTATAGTTATCCTGAAGATCGTTATCCGGGTACTGGAGGAGAACTTGCCCGTATATTGCTTGATTGGGCAGATTTACAACAGGTTAAGGTTGAAATAACAGAAGCCGGTGATCATTATGATCCCATTGAAAAGGCTGTTCGGTTGACCCCTGACAAGTTTAATGGCAAGTCATTAACGGCAATTACGGTCGCCGCTCATGAAGTCGGTCATGCTATTCAGGATCGGGATGGTTATCTGCCACTGAGATTGCGTACGCGGCTGGTGCAATTGGCCGCACCGATAGAAAAGGCAGGCGCGGCTATTTTAATGATCGCGCCACTGATCATGGTGGTTACCCGTGTACCAATGACCGGCGCATTATTTCTGGCCGGTGGTTTGATGACGTTAGGCACTGCAATCCTGGTTCATCTAGTGACACTCCCCATGGAAATGCATGCCAGTTTTGCGCGGGCATTGCCCATGTTGGAGCAGGGCAATTATTTAAAACAGGGCGATGCGCCCCATGCGCGGCGGATTCTAAGAGCGGCCGCGTGGACTTATGTTTCAGCTTCGCTGATGACATTGCTCAATATCGGTCGTTGGTGGGCGATTCTACGGAGATAAACCTTCCATTCTGGTGGTGCTTATTTGCCGGAAGAAGAGGGCTGAACCTAACCGAATATCCTCAGTGCCAAATAAGCTTTACCCGGCATGTCATCTATTATTCATTTTTATGTAACATCCTTGTCATATTTGCTTGTTAGATTTGCGCTACCCAAATCAAAAATTGAAAGGTAGAGAACTCATGTTTAAATTCAAGATTGTTAAGATAAGATTGTTAATCGCATCCACGTTCCTGTTAAGTGTATTTGCAGTCAATGGGTTTGCTGCTACAGCAACCTATGACGCCTCGACAGGAATTGTGGATCTTCCTGTTGTTGAAGTTTTAAATAGCGCCTCATCTTCTTTTTATCATGCTAAATTGCAGGTGACGGGTAAAGGGCTGGAATTGATCAGCGCAGATCCTATTCCAGCGGCTAAGGGTCAGCAACGTAATGTTTTTGATTCCGCCACATCAGCAGTCCATATTCCTTCTATTGTTGTCGGTGCGGATGAGTTCTACGCCAAACTAAAACTGGTTCCTGGATCAAACGCGCTGGTATTTCAACTGGATCAACTCGTCAATAATGCGTTTCAAGGATGCCCTGATTTCGCAACACCGGGACCCGCAGCGGGATCTTGTATTTTAAGTGGCGAAATTAAGAAAGATATTACGCTGACAAAGAACACACAGTGGATTGTGTCGGGTGGTGTTTTTATCGGTGGCGACAAAGTCGATAGTGCAACGCTAACGATTAATCCAGGCACCAAAATTTTTGGACAGCAAGGCGCTGATTTCTTGTGGATTAGACGTGGTTCTAAAATCATGTCTGAAGGTACGCCGGATAATCCGGTTGTGATGACCGGTCCATCGCAGCTAGCAGCGGGTGAATGGGGAGGGTTGGTGCTTGCCGGCCATGCGCCAGTCAACGGTTGTAACGCAGATGTGGCGGTATGTGAGATTCCTTTTGAGGCGATTACTTCAGAATTTTTTGGAGGTAATAATCCCTCGGATAACAGCGGCTTAATAAAATATACGCAGATTCTTTTTGCCGGTTTTGCCGTGCGTCCCAATGAAGAGCTGAACGGCTTGACATTAAATGGTGTTGGCTCAGGAACCGTGATTGATTTTGTCCATGTTCATGCGGGACTGGATGATGGTGTGGAAATGTTTGGCGGAACCGTGCAGATGAAACATTTGGTGCTGACTCATATTAACGATGATAGTCTGGATTGGGGTAGTGGCTGGATGGGTCGCGCGCAATTTGTTTTGATTAAACAAGCGAGTAATGATGGCGATCGTGGGATTGAGGCGGACAACAATGAAGTAAATAATGACATACTGCCACGTGCCAAGCCGATTCTGTCAAATATGACGATTATCGGTACCCCTGTTGCGACACAAGGTGTTTTATTGCGCCGAGGCACGGGTGCGAACATCTGGAATACGGTATTTACCGGCTTCCCGACTTGTCTGCAAATTGATGGCGCGGCGACTTTTATAAATGCAGGATCGCCCGGCAATTTGAGTGGCGAATTAACCATCAGTCATTCTTTTGTTAACTGTACAGATAATTTTAAAGCGGGAAATGGCGCGACCTTTGCTGTGGCGGATTGGTTTCTCTCGCAAGCGGGAAATAAAGCAGAAGATCCTCTCTTAAATGATTATTTGCCTGCAACGGGGTCACCTTTAATACTGGGCGGCACATCAGTGAACGACAATTTCTTTACGCCAGTGGATTATGTTGGTGCATTCAAAGATGAAAACGACGACTGGACCAAGGAGTGGACATTTAAATTTCAATGAGTGATCCTGAACTGAAATGAGCTCAACAAAGCTTCTTTGTGATTCTGCAAAGAAGCTTTTTAGTTTTAAGGGATTTGCTTAGATAAAAATAGGCATTCTGCTTATTCACTCGTGTTGGTTATCGTCCTATGATAGTAAAGTTATGAGAAATTTAATCAGATAAAGGGAGGCGATATGAGATTAATTTTATTACTGGCACTTTTTCTAAGCATCCATGCATATGCCCAAAATGAGGTTGATAAGGCGGGGATGCATGGCAAGGAAAGTCATGGACATAAGGGTGGAATGCATGGCGACGGACACCTGCATCATGGTCACGGACTTGACATGAGCAACGTCAAACAAATTTTTTCGCCATTGCCGACATCAATTATTGATGAGAAAAGGAATGCAGCCCTGATCAAACTTGGAAAGAAACTTTATCTGGATCCAGGTCTTTCAGTAAATAATAAAATTTCCTGCAACTCATGTCATCGGCTCGATAATTTCGGCGTGGATAATGAGCCGACATCTCCAGGCCATGAGGGTAAACGTGGCGGTAGAAATTCTCCAACGACCATGAATGCAGCGCTTCACATTGCCCAGTTTTGGGATGGCCGTGCTAAAGACGTAGAAGAACAAGCGCTGGGTCCGATCTTGAATCCAGTTGAGATGGGCATGCCAGGTGAAGCCGCTGTTGTCAGTAAATTAAAAGGGATTGATGAATATAAAGATTTATTTGCGGAAGCATTTAAGCAAGAAGCGGATCCCTTTAAATACCAAAATATTGGTAAAGCCATTGGGGCTTTTGAGCGCACCCTTTTAACACCCTCGCGATTCGATGATTTTCTCAATGGTAATGAAGATGCGCTGAGTGTGAATGAGAAAAGAGGCCTGAAAAAATTTATTCATATGGGCTGCGCCACATGCCACAATGGTGTTGCTATTGGTGGTAACTCATATAAGAAAATAGGCGTTGTCGAGCCTTATGAAACGACAGATATGGGACGCTTTGCGGTTACGAATATCGAGAGTGACAAGAAATTGTTTAAAGTCCCAAGCCTTAGAAATATTACCAAAACAGCGCCCTATTTTCATGATGGCTCAGTTGAAACATTGGATGAAGCGATTCGATTAATGGCAAAACATCAGCTGGGTCGACAAGTCGGGCCTGGTTTTATTGACGATGTGAAAGCGTTCCTGGAATCCTTAACGGGTAACGGTCAGGAATAAAATTTAAGGGCACTTCTAAAAATTCAGCGTTCTAAACAAGACCAGGCGCGAATAAAAAATATTGACGCAGCATAGGATGGATAGGTAAGGAAATATTTTTTGTGAGCAACGAAGTATGGTGACGAAACGGGGTAAGCAGGCAAGCCGCAAAGCGG
>JAUXRH010000308.1 GCA_030682075.1 Nitrosomonas sp. | reverse complement strand
GGCTTCGTGATACTGGGCTGGGCTGGATTGTTTTCGGGAGGTATTGCGGCACAAATTATCACCCGTTACTCCAACCTGACCGACGTCATTTGGAACAACCAAAGCAAAGAAATTCTAAACAATCGGATTGTTCCTTAATCTGGCGAGTTTTTTTTCCTGTGGCCTGTTTTGAACAGTCCACAGGGTTTATTAACAGGATGTGAGTAGCAGCGCAGAGGATAATAAACTTGCGATTCCCCGTGGTCTTGCCACGGGGTTGTTTATTAATATAAAAAAGGTTCAGGAGGTTTGTATGTTTAGGCAAATGATACCGATTTGTGCCGCAGCGTTTGTACTCTCTACGGCATTCTATACTGACGTAGCCGCCGCACATGGAAACGTCTCTCTGGAAGCAGATAATTGTGTACGTGGAATAGAAGGAAGTATGGTGCATTTGAGCACTTATCAGCCACAACATGATCCGGAGGCTGAGTACTGTACGGAGATCCCGAAAGAAGGCAATACCTTTTGGGTAATCGACCTCGTGGATCATGCGTTACGTAATATGCCCATCGGAATACGTGTAGTAAAGGGAAACGATGAAGTACAGAGTGAAACGATAAAGTATATTCGTTCAACCTATCATCCAGATGGCGTAATTAAAGGAGAATTCGATCTGAATGAAGGGTTATACACCGTATTTGTCACTGGAGAAGGTGTACCTCCTTTGCACTATGAGTATCCATTGAGGGTACAGATGTTCAATTATGCGGACACTTTTCGTGCCGCAGTAGTACCATTGTTGGTTCTGTTGTTACTTGCCTTTATTACGAATAATTTTCTGAAATCGCGACGATTACAGCGTTGAAGAGAATCTTATTATCCATCATATTTGTTGATCATACATAACAAGGCTATTTTGTCCCGAAGAACCTCTCTGTATATATAATGTGGCTACACTAAACCGGGTACACAATTTAAAATAATCTGAAAAGAATGTGATCCTAATATGAAACGAGAAAGAGGAAAACTTATACAGCCGAATTTAGAGCGTCAGCAGTCAAGCTGGCCAACGAATCAGGTAAACCTATTGCGCAAACGGCCAGAGATATAGGCGTTAATCGTTAATGAAAACACCCTGCATACTTGGATTAACAAATACAGTTGTTTCTAGGAGTCTGTCGGGCAGGTCAAATAGCAAGGTACATATTGATAACGAACTTCATTTTTCGCCGCTGTAAGTTTCTCGCGGCGCTTCCAAGTAAAACCGAATGCTTCTTTATCTTTATTTTTAAGCTTAATTCTCGTC
>JAUXRH010000307.1 GCA_030682075.1 Nitrosomonas sp. | reverse complement strand
TGACGAGAATTAAGCTTAAAAATAAAGATAAAGAAGCATTCGGTTTTACTTGGAAGCGCCGCGAGAAACTTACAGCGGCGAAAAATGAAGTTCGTTATCAATATGTACCTTGCTATTTGACCTGCCCGACAGACTCCTGGTGAGCCATCGGGGTAGCAGGGTCGGCATGTATCGGAAGTTAAATTGCCCAGTGCTGGAGACCCGGTATGGTGGTGGGGAGGCCGCCGACTGCAGCGTGTCAGGAAACGAAAACGCCGCAGGCCATATCGGAAGCCGGAGGTGCCCTGTAGATGTTATTGTGATGTCGGCAGTTTTTTGTTAGTAATGAATTGTTGGTCGGAAACGGATATTTCAATGATGCCAATGGTCAGAGCTTATTCAATTTTATTCCAGAAATTATCAGATTAAGCCCAGATTTAAATACGCTGACTCAAGACCCAACCGCATCACTTAATTTTCAGGCAGAATATCACCATCAGTTGGTTTATAGTGGATGGTCTATTTGTCGTTTTATCTAACGTTGTTATCGCCAGCCTGTGCATTCTGAATTTGATATTATTCGTCATTATTTTTCTCGTCCTGCCCCCAGTGCCGTACTGGGTATCGGCGATGATGCGGCGCTGATTGCGACCACGGCTGAGAAGGAGCTGGCGATTTCTACCGATACACTGGTATCAGGACAACATTTTTTTGCAGATACGGATCCCTACAAACTGGGGTATAAATCATTAGCCGTCAATCTTTCCGACATGGCGGCAATGGGCGCAACGCCGCGCTGGGCAACCCTTGCTATTACACTGCCCCGTTCCTTGTTAGATGAAAATGAAGCATGGTTAGCTAAATTTGCGGATGGCTTCTTTGACCTTGCCCGCGTACATCAAGTTGAACTGATTGGGGGCGATACGACCTGCGGCCCACTCAATATCTGTGTACAGATAATGGGTGAGGTGGAAAAAGGAAAAGCGTTGCGACGCAGTGGCGCCCGGCCGGGTGATGACATCTGGGTATCGGGCCACATCGGCGATGCGGCCTTAGCGCTAGCCCATGCGCAACACCGCATGGTGCTGGAACCCGAGGAGATTGCTTTGTGCTTGCCGGCACTGCTGACACCGACCGTGCGCATTGAATTGGGACAACGTTTAATCAGTCTGGCACAGAGTGCGATTGATGTTTCTGACGGATTAATGGCTGACCTGGGGCATATTTTAGAATGTTCCGATGTTGCTGCGACCATTGAATTGAATGAAATCGCTTGCTCAAATACTTTAAAGAGATATTTGCCACAACCGTTAGCGGTCAATTGCTTACTTGCAGGTGGCGACGACTACGAGCTATGCTTCACTGCGCCCAAAACAAGGCGTAAGAAAATTGAGCAGCTTTCATTTGATTTATCAATTCCACTAACGCATATTGGTAAAATTACGGCAGGAAGCGGTTTGGTCGTCCTGGATTCGCAGGGGCGCGCTTTAAAGCAGGAGGCAAAAGGATATGACCATTTCAATGTCTGATGATCGTTATAAAGAGAAATTAGAGCCATCGCGCGCGCGGCAGCCCGACTGGTTGTTTGTACTCAGCCGCGTGTCACATTTCATTGCTTTTGGCGGTGGTTTGGGTCTGAGTCCTGTCGCACCTGGCACCGTTGGAACGCTTCTGGCATTTCCACTCTATTGGGTATTTAATCGTTATCTGGAGCCGATTCATTTTTTACTGCTGATTGATATTCTTTTCATTATGGGTATCTGGGCCTGTGGAATCACAGGGAAAGCATTGGGTGCCCATGATCATGGGGGAATGGTATGGGATGAAACCGTCGCTTTTCTTCTGATCCTGTTTTTTATTCCCGATCACTGGATGTGGCAGCTTGCTGCATTTCTATTATTTCGTCTATTTGATATCGCCAAACCGCAGCCTATTCGATATTACGATAATAAACTTCGCGGTGGTTTTGGTGTCATGTTTGATGATTTGCTGGCAGCATTCTTTACCTTATTCTGTTTAGCTGGATGGAAAGTATTGACTGAGGGATACATTTAAATTGTTTAACTTAGCGTAGTCCTTACCTTTATCAATGGGGGCAGAGAGAGATCGTATGCGGATAGCTGACCAGCAACTTCAGCAGCTGGCACAACAAGCCGGAAAATTGCTGACGCAGCAGGGCTTAATGCTGGTCAGTGCCGAATCCTGTACTGGCGGATGGTTGGGTCAAACGGTAACAACAATTGCCGGTAGTTCCACCTGGTATGAGCGCGGTTTTATTACTTACAGTAATGTCTCAAAGCAGGAAATGCTGGGTGTCGGTAGCGCTACACTGGCGCAGTATGGCGCAGTCTCCGAACAAACCGCCAAAGAGATGGTGGCAGGGGCCATTTGCAGAAGTCATGCCCAGGTGGGTGTATCTGTTACTGGAATCGCCGGCCCGGACGGTGGCACAGCGGGCAAGCCTGTGGGGATGATATGTTTTGCCTGGATGGTTAAGGATGGTTTGGCGCGGAGTGAAGTTCGTTATTTAAAGGGCGATCGCCAAGTGATCAGAAGCCAGGCGGTGGCCATCGCTTTGCAAGGAGTCATCGATTTGCTTCAAGATGTATCCCCCGCAATTGCTTAGCTTTTTAGCAGGCCGGTGAAAAACTATCTGCGTTGCCGCTGCGGCGTTAAGAACAGGCTCAAAATGCTCATTTATAAGCATAAACTGCGCTTTTTCGCCTTTTTCCCCTTGCATCAGCTGCCTCGAATACGTTTCTCACCGGCCTGTTAAAGGCGCGCTGTCGTTATTAACAGACCTTGGTTACATTCTGGCTAATACGTCGGCCACTGTTTTACCCATCAAAGATGGGGTTGGACAGATAATGACGCCAAGGTCTTTCAGAATCGCAACTTTTTCTGCGGCGCTTTCACCCGCTGATGAAATGATGGCACCAGCATGACCCATGCGTCGGCCTTCCGGTGCTGTTAAGCCTGCAATATAAGCGATGAGCGGTTTGCTCATATTTTCTTTGGCAAATTTCCCGGCTTCCACCTCTTGCGGACCGCCGATTTCACCAATCATGAGCGCTATTTTAGTTTCCGGATCCTGTTCCAATTTCTCCAGTATATCGCGGTGTGAACTTCCAATGATCGGGTCGCCGCCAATACCAACCGAGGTTGAAATGCCAATGCCTAATCGTCTCATTTGATCAGCTGCTTCATAACCTAGTGTGCCAGAACGGCCCACGACACCCACGTTTCCCTGAATATAGATGTGTCCAGGCATAATACCCAGCATTGCGCGTCCCGGGCTGATTGTCCCAGAGCAATTAGGACCCGTTAACATCATTCTTGTTTTCTTTGGGAAACGGCGTAGAAAATTCTTGACTGTCATCATGTCCTGAGTAGGGATACCATCCGTAATCGAGACACAATATCTTATTCCGGCATCCGCTGCTTCCATAATGGAATCAGCGGCAAATGCAGGCGGAACAAAAACGATACTGGCTTCCGCGCCCACCTGTTTTACAGCTTCTTTTACCGTGTTAAAAACAGGCAAACCCAAATGCATCTGCCCCCCTTTACCCGGCGTGACGCCGCCCACCACATTCGAGCCGTAGTCGATCATTTCCTGGGCATGGAATGTTCCAATTTTGCCGGTGAAGCCTTGAACAATAATGCGTGTATTTTCATCAATTAGTGTTGCCACTTTATTCTCCCTTACTTGCCTGAGCGACTTTCTCATTGCGCGCTTTTACAACTTTTTCGGCTGCGTCTGCTAACGTATCCGCTGTAATAATAGGTAAGCCACTTTCAGTAATGATTCGACGACCTTCTTCAACATTTGTACCTGATAAACGCACTACCAGAGGAATTTTCATGTCGATATTCTTTACGGCATGAACGACGCCCTCAGCAATCCAGTCACATCGATTAATCCCCGCAAAAATATTAACCAGCATGGCTTTGACGCCTTGATCGGCCAATACCAAACGAAAAGCTCTTTCTGTTCGTTCTGCAGAGGCGCCGCCACCCACATCAAGAAAGTTTGCGGGTTCACCCCCGGCGAGTTTGATCATGTCCATGGTGGCCATGGCTAACCCTGCGCCATTGATCATGCAGCCGATATCTCCATCCAGACCTACATAGCTTAGACCTGACTCTGCTGCGGCGACCTCACGTGAATCGACTTGCGTGTTATCACGTAACTCTGCAATCTTATGGCGACGGAACAGCGCATTTTCATCAAAATCCATTTTTGCATCTAATGCAAATAACTCATTGTTTTCAGTAACAACGAGTGGATTTATTTCGACCGAATTCGCATCAAGATCGCGCAGTGCGCGATAACATGCCTTGATTGTTTTAACGGCATGGTTTAATAGCGTGGTATCCAGTTTCAGTGCAAACGCCATTTTACGTGCCTGAAAATCCTGCAATCCAACGGCAGGTTCTATATAGATCTTATGGATGGCCTCTGGATCTGTTTTTGCCAGCGTTTCAATTTCCATTCCACCCTGGGCTGAGCCAATCATGATGACACCTTCGGTACTCCGGTCAATCATAAATGACAGATACAATTCCTTGGTAATATTCGAACCGGCTTCAATGTAGATTCTTGAACAAATTTTTCCGACGGGGCCGGTTTGATGGGTAACCAGATTTTTGCCGAGTAAAGCTTCGGCAGCTGCTTCAACTTCGTCATGTGTCTTACAGACTTTAATGCCGCCTGCTTTGCCACGCGCGCCAGAATGGATCTGAGCTTTAACTACCCAGGTATCTCCCTCAATTTCTCTGGCACGTTGTATGGCTTCTTCGGTGTTATAGGCTAGCCCGCCTTCTGGAATTTTGACACCATAACCTGCCAAAATTTCTTTTGCCTGATATTCATGAATATTCAACGCATTTTCCTCTCTATATCAATAAGTTGTTAACTTTGCAAAACTATTTTAACCTGGTGTGTTATCTCGATTTGAAGACAAACAACCGTAATCTAAATAGTAATCAAGCGTCTTATTTCTCCAGGACCTGGTTTCTAAGCCTATCCATAAAGAAAAGGCCGCTAGTCGCGGCCTTGATTTTTGTCATTATTTCCTTGCGGCGATCGCTTCAGCTACCTTCACCACATTACTGGCCATTCTTGCTGAAGCTGCATCAATTAGTCTGCCATCCAGTGCGGCAGCACCCTTTCCTTGTGCGGCAGCTTCCTTCAGTGAAGCCAGAATACGTTTGGCTTTCTCAACCTCTGCTGGAGGGGGAGAAAAAACCTCATTTGCAAGTGTAATCTGTGACGGGTGAATGGCCCACTTTCCTTCACATCCCAATGCCGCAGCTCGCTTGGCTGCGAGTTTGTACCCATCAGGATCCTTAATGTCACCAAATGGACCGTCAATAGGGCGTAATCCATAAGCCCGGCAAGCAACTGTCATGCGGCTGATGGCCGCATGCCACTGGTCACCAGGATAATCAGCATTAAGGCCACCAATATTCGTGGTTCTGGCACGATTACTTGCCGCATAATCAGCCACGCCAAAGTGTAGTGCTTCAAGACGTCCTGTGGCACTGTTACGCGCAATATCTTCAACATTTGCCATGCCAAGTGCCGTTTCAATCAAAGCTTCAAGGCCGATTCTGTTATTTAGTCCTTGTTGCATTTCCAGTTGATTTACCATGGCCTCAACCATGTAAACATCAGCATAAACCCCCACTTTAGGAATCAGTATCGTATCAAGTTTATGTCCGGCCTGTTCTATCAAATCGACGACATCACGAACCATGAACTGCGTGTCAAGACCGTTTATGCGTACGGAAAGCGTGATGCCATTGCCTTTCCAGTCCAGATCATTAATTGCCTGGATAACATTCTTGCGCGCCTGTACTTTGTCATCGGGCGCCACCGCATCTTCGAGATCCAGGAAAACGAAGTCTACGCCACTGTTCAGTGCTTTTTCAAACATCTCGGGACTCGAACCAGGAACCGCCAATTCACAGCGTTGTACCCGTTGAATAGTGGTTTCATATAGCGTGTGACTCATTTTTTCTCCAGAAATTAAAATATAGCCCTAATAGGGGTTTTATGCGGCGAATAATATTTAGAAATGCAGTTATTCAACATCAATGGAATGCACCCTTAATTTGCAAACTCTTTTATTGCATTCATTGGTTAATTAAGAATGAGATTATAGCATTGGCTGCATCAGTGTTTTAGTTCAGATCTTTCAAAGATGATGCACTCATGTTTGTGCATTGTTCTCATAAATATAGTTTTATCAGTTACGCAGTTACGTATAGACTCTTGAGCAATGATCGCGCAGATTTCTGGGCACCTCTAAAAATCCAATTTTGCGAGCAGCCGCTTTGCGGCTTGCCTGCTTACCCCGTTTCGTCACCATACTTCGTTGCCCGCAAAAAATGTTTTCTTACCTATCAATCATATGCTGCGTCAATATTTTTTATTCGCGCCTGGTCTTGTTTAGAACTCTGAATTTTTAGAGGCGCCTTTTTATGATTCGCGTCAAATGACCGAACAGGCATCAGCCGCAATTGCCAGCTTGCGATAGCGTGCCATCCACACCAATGGAATGGAGGATTCCAGATCATTCTGTTTCGCTTTGTACGCAGCCACAACTGCACCGAGAATTATACCACGACCACAACTATCTCCTCCGGCTCGAATATTCGCTTCGATAGCTGTTCGATAATCAGGTGCGCATCGGGCAATATGGAAAACTACCGGCAGGCCTTCTGCTACATGGCAGGCGGAACCAAAGCGTTCTGAGACGGCGACACTATCCAGTGTTTCAACTGTAAGTGCCTGTTCAATGAGTGGCCTGAGTATTTTTCCGGCAAATGGTAATGAATCGGTTATCGCTTGTTCCATTGACTTACCCTTGAGTATTTCCAGCAGCAGGATGGCCGAGCATTTTGCCGCCGCAACAGCGACATCATTATTATTTGTTATTCGTACCACCTGTTCGATACGTTGTATCAATGATTCCTGGTCGCCCGTGTGGGTGGCCACCAGGACCGGAACGGTTGCAAGCGCAGCAAACTGGTCATCATCAGCACCTGATGCCACTGGATAATCTTCAGGCGCGAGCGGTAACAATGTGCGCAGGGTTAAACGCGTGGGGGAATCAATATAACCGACATAGCCGCCGCCCGGACCAAAGTGCGCACAAAACTCGGATTGGTACTTAACGCGGTTAAATTCACCGTGTTTTGCTATGTGGTTGAGCATTAGCAGCCCGATTTCGCCATAACCCGAAGCATCTCCTGCCACCTTGCCGCTATGTGCAAAAAACCCCTTGGTGTCCGCATAATCATTACGATTCGGCGATATAAAGACTAACCCATCTGTTTCTGCTTTTTTTGCGATACGGACAGGATCATAAAGCCAGTGTAGTCCCAACGCAGCTGAATCAGCAATCAGTGCGCCAAGGATTGCCGCAACGTTGGGGTTGAGTTTCATGTTTGCCTCCATTTTTATAAAGAGCCTTTTGTCCTATGAATAAATTGGTGAATCTTTAAGATAATCAGATCTCATCTTCAGCCGGTATTTTTCGTGCTTCGTCCTGCAGCATGACCGGGATGCCATCCCGGATGGGGAAAGCCAATCGATCCGGCTTGCAGATTAATTCATTGTCAGCCTTTTTGAATAACAAGGGGCCTTTGCACAACGGACAAACCAGAACATCGAGTATTTTTGTTTCCATTTTCTTTCCTTAATTTGCTAATTTATTCCTGCTTTATCAGGGTTAAAGCGATCAATCCAAATTTTATAATTTAGATAAAATCCCGTCTAATTGCTCCAGGTTTGAGTAGTGTATTATGATATTTCCCGCGCCATGCTTTTTTTCCTTGATAACAACTTGTGTGCCCATTTTTTCGGAAATTTCATCCTGTAAACGCAATAAGTCGTGATCTTGCTGTTTTACCTTTTTTGTTTCCGGTTGTTCAATACGGCTGATCAATTTTTCCGTGTCACGTACAGAAAGCTGCTTATGTACGATCAGATGTGCTGTTTCAATTTGTTGCGCAGGAGAAAGAGAAAGCAGCGCCCGGCCATGTCCCATATCTATTTTTCCTTCCATCATCATTTCCTGCACGGGTGCAGAAAGATTAAGCAGGCGAAGTAAATTTGAAATGGTACTGCGGGAGCTTCCTAGCGCCTCTCCCGCTGTCTGGTGAGTCAGGCTGAATTCTTTAATCAGGCGTTGAATACCGAGTGCTTCTTCAAGTGGATTCAAGTCCTCACGTTGTATATTCTCGATTAGCGACATGGCTAAAGCGGATTCATCAGGAACTTCACGGATTAAAACAGGCACTTTGTCTAATCCGGCGATTTGTGCTGCACGCCAGCGTCGTTCCCCTGCGATAATTTCATAGCGACTGTCTGCTATTGGGCGCACAAGAATGGGTTGCATGACTCCCTGGGCCTTTATGGATTCTGCCAGTTCGGTCAAAGAGGATTGATCCATCCGCGTACGTGGTTGATATTTGCCTGGCTGAAGTAAGTTGATTGCCAGGTTTTGCAATGATTCTTCGTTTGCGTTTCCGTCATTATTGCTGGACAGCAATGCATCCAAACCCCTTCCCAATCCTTTTAGTTTTGCCATTTTTCCACCATTTTTATTCCAGGCTACCCAAATTGGGCAGTTTAATTTGAAGCCTGAAGAATTTCTTCTGCGAGTGCGATATAGGCTTGCGCGCCTTTTGATAGTTTGTCGTAATACATTGCGGGTTTACCAAAACTGGGCGCCTCAGCAAGACGTACGTTTCGCGGAATCACGGTACGATATACTTTTTTCCCGAAATGCTGTTGTAATTGATCGGATACCTGTTGCGCTAAAATATTTCGTGGATCGAACATGGTACGTAATAAACCTTCAATCCTGAGTGATGGATTAAATTTTGCGCGCACCTTTTTAATGGTGTTGACTAAATCACTTAATCCTTCCAATGCGTAATACTCGCATTGCATCGGGATCATGACCGCATCTGCGCCACATAATCCATTGAGTGTCAACAGGTTAAGTGCTGGCGGGCAATCAATAAGGATGTAGTCGTATTCATTTTTAATCGGCTCCAATGCTGTTTTTAAACGTGATTCCCGATGGCTCAGATCGACCATTTCTACTTCAGCACCCGCCAAATCACGATTTGCCGGAATTAAATCATACTTGCCCTGTGTCGCACTAATGCGGACATCCGAAATCCCTTCAGTGCCCAGTAACACATGGTAAATCGTCGACGTTAACAAATTCTTTTCTACGCCACTGCCCATTGTTGCGTTACCTTGCGGATCCAGATCAATGAGTAAAATACGCCGCCCTGCCGCAGCTAAGCTGGCAGCTAAATTAATACTGGTTGTGGTCTTGCCAACCCCCCCTTTCTGATTGGTTACGGCTAGAATTATTGTCAAAATAATCGCTCTTGTATCGACACTATGAATGAAATGACCAATCTAAGATATTCATGCTGAGTTAGTTCACTTTCTTAATAATAACTAAATGTCGTTCTGCATTTAGTCCTGGGACATTCACAGGCACTATTCTTTCGACCAGAAAGGCCTCCGGGAGTAGCGCATTTTGCTCATCTACATATTTTCCCTTCATGGCCACCATGCGGCAATCAGGATCGTTCCCGGCACATAAATGCCCGGCTATGTTAATAAAATCATTCAGGCTCGATAGGGCGCGGGAAATTATAGTATTTAATTTCAGAACCGATTGATAATGTTCGGCACGTTTGGCAAATATTTCTAAATTATTTAACTTGAGTTCAATTCTGACTTGTTGTAGAAAGGCCGCTTTTTTCTGATTACGCTCTATCAGCACAATACGCCAATTCGGATTTGCAATGGCAATTGGAATGCCTGGCAATCCAGCGCCGCTTCCGATATCGACCAGGACTGATCCCTTTATATGCGGCAAAACTGACAGGCTGTCAACGATGTGATGCGTTAGTATTTCATCAGTGTTACGTATCGCGGTTAAATTATGGACACGATTCCATTTATTGATTAATGCAACATAATGCAGTAATTGATCGGCTACTTCTTTTTTTCCTGGGGAAAAGTCATATTTTAAGGCATTGATGCTTGTTAATAATTGATGATCGAGTGTCATGCACTTTGTTTTTTTTCTTTATGGCTAAAGCCGCGTTTCAAATGGACTAATAATAATGAGATCGCTGCAGGCGTAATTCCTGATATACGTTTCGCTTGCCCAATCGTTTCCGGCTGATGTTGATTCAATTTTTGTCTTACTTCATTGGAGAGTCCTGGCACCTTGTCATAGTCTATCTCCTTAGGCAAATGCGTGGTTTCATGATGTGCCTGGCGAGTAATCTCTTCCTGTTGTCGTTGAATATAGCCATGGTATTTAACCTGGATTTCAACCTGTTCGGCAACTTTATTATCGGTGACGGGTTCTCCAGTACCTGGAAGATTCATTAAACTGTGATACGCTACATTAGGGCGTCGAAGCAATTCGTTGAGCGAGTATTCATGCTCGATAGGATTACCTAATACATTTATCGCCTCAATATCTGATACTTGTCCTGGCAGAATTCGTGTCGTGTTCAGCCTTATCTGTTCTTTTTCAATGGCCTCTCTTTTCAGGCTAAACGCACGCCAGCGGCTTTCATCTACAACGCCGAGCTCATGACCCTTTTCCGTAAGTCGCAAATCCGCGTTATCTTCTCTTAGTTGCAGGCGGTATTCTGCGCGACTGGTAAACATACGATAAGGCTCGGTAACTCCGCAGGTAATAAGATCATCTGTCAGCACGCCAATATAAGCTTCTTCACGCCCCGGGCACCATGATTCACGCCCTTGAATTTTCAGTGCCGCGTTGATTCCGGCAAGCAAGCCCTGCGCTGCGGCTTCTTCATACCCTGTCGTGCCATTGATCTGTCCAGCAAAAAACAGGCCTTCAATTGATTTTGTTTCTAATGATTGCTTGAGATTGCGCGGATCAAAATAGTCATATTCGATAGCATAACCCGGACGGGTGATATGGGCGCGTTCCAGACCTTTTATGGAGCGTACTAATTCCAGTTGCAGGTCAAATGGAAGGCTGGTTGATATCCCATTTGGATATACCTCATGGGTATCAAGCCCTTCTGGCTCTAGAAATATCGAATGAGAATCTCTGTCTGCAAAACGCACGATCTTATCTTCAATTGACGGACAATAGCGTGGCCCTATTCCTTCTATTACGCCGGTGTATAAGGGTGATTTATCCAGGCCGTTGCGGATGATGTCATGGGTTTGTTGATTCGTGTTTGTAATCCAGCAGCAACGTTGCCTCGGGTGCTGTGCGGCATTCCCAATAAAGGAAAAGACAGGCATTGGGTCGTCACCGTGTTGTTCTGTAATAACTGAATAATCAATCGTTCGCCCATCAATTCTTGGCGGCGTTCCAGTCTTTAAACGGCCAACAGGTAGCTGCATTTCTCGCAATCGGTGCGCGAGTTGATTTGATGGTGGATCACCGGCTCTTCCCCCTTGAAAATTAGCTGATCCAATATGCGCTAAACCGGCCAGGAATGTCCCGACCGTTAAAATGACCGCTTTCGCAGCATATTTAATGTGTAGCTGCGTCATTACGCCGGTTATTTTACCGTTGTCAACAATCAGGTCATCCACCCCTTGTTGCATTATTGTCAGGTTTTCCTGGTTTTCCAGTTGCCGGCGAATCGCTTGCCGATAAAGCACTCTGTCTGCTTGCGCTCTTGTTGCGCGGACTGCAGGCCCTTTGCTGGCATTTAGTTTGCGGAACTGTATGCCTGCCTTATCAATTGCGGTTGCCATGACACCACCCAGCGCATCAATTTCTTTTACTAAATGGCCCTTGCCAATTCCACCAATAGATGGATTACATGACATTTGGCCTAGTGTTTCAATATTATGTGTCAGTAATAGCGTTTTTTGTCCCATTCTTGCAGATGCGAGCGCGGCCTCTGTACCGGCGTGACCGCCACCGACTACGATAATGTCATATTTCTCGGTGCTGTACATAGCTATAGTGCTTCACTTTTGGCAGTAGATGTCATTCTATTTCAAATCGTCTTTATGGATATTAAATTACAGCAATTAGCGTATTATTTCTGAGTCGAGAACGGTTTCACGTGAAACCATTTTGAAAGAAGCGGTTATTTTCCGATACAAAAACTTGAGAAAATTTGTCCCAGTAAATCATCTGCAGTAAATTCTCCAGTGATAGAGGTCAGGGATTGTTGTGATAGTCGTAACTCTTCTGCAGCCAGTTCCAGATACTGCCCGCCGGATAAGATGGACCTCGCATTTTCAAGTTGCTTCCTGGCATTTATGAGCGATTGCAGATGACGCTGACGAGCCATAAAGAGGCCCTCCTCAGAATCATTCGATTGCCAGCCGGCCATGTCCAATAACTTTTTGCGCAAAAGCTCGATTCCAGAACCTTCTTTTGCAGAAAGATGGATAACAGGCCCACGCTTTTCATTATATGCCCTGGGTGCCTTATTTAGTAAATCTATTTTATTGTATACAGTGAGGAGAGGAAGCTCTGGCGGAATATCTTTCAGTATTTGATCGTCCGTGAACTGTTCCTTTGAACCAAGATCAATCAGTAGAATCACCATATCGGCTTTTTTTATCGCAGCATAGGTGCGTTGAATGCCACTTAATTCGACAATATCGGCAGTCTCCCGTAAGCCTGCGGTATCAATCAGGTGGAGTGGCACCCCCTCAATTTGTATTGTTTGATGAATGGTGTCGCGTGTAGTGCCCGGAATCTCGGTTACGATAGCGACTTCTTCTCCGGCAAGGCGATTCATTAAACTGGATTTTCCGACGTTGGGCTCACCTACAAGAACGACCGTAATTCCTTCGCGTAATAGATTGCCCTGTCTTGAGAACACGAAAACCTGTTCAAGCGCTGCCAGGATGCTATCGATCTGCTTTACTGGACTTGCCGGTAGCAGGATAGCTGTGTCTTCTTCAGGAAAATCAAGGGTTGCTTCGATGAGTATACGGAGGTTCGTGATAGACGCTACTAACGCATGAATCGCAATTGAGAAGTCACCCTGCAATGAACGAACGGCGCAACGTGCGGCTTGATTAGTGGTTGCGTTAATAATATCCGCAATACCTTCTGCTTGAACAAGGTCTAATTTGTTATTGAGAAATGCGCGAAGTGTGAATTCTCCGGGTTCTGCTAATCTTGTGCCAACCGAAATGCAACGCGATAACAGCAGGTTCATTATTGCTGAGCCGCCATGTCCTTGCAATTCCAGAACATCTTCGCCGGTATATGAGTTGGGAGCAGGAAAGTACAATGCAATGCCCTGGTCAATTACTTGACCTTCCTGATCATAAAAATTACACAGCTGGGCATTTCGTTCCCTGGGTACGAAGCCCAGGATTTCATTAGCAACCGGTTTGAGATCTTTCCCGGAGATGCGCACGACACCAATGCTTCCTTTTCCAGGTGGCGTTGCTATAGCCGCAATAATATCATGGTTCTGCATTAGATCTCCATGGTATGTGCTGCCATTTCCTTTACTTGAACGGTGCTGAATTTAAGGCAGGCGTGTGGCTTAAGCGAAAATATACCAGGGTACCTCTAAAAATCCATATTTGCGAGCAGCCGCTTTGCGGCTTGCCTGCTTACCCCGTTTCGTCACCATACTTTGTTGCGCACAAAAAATGTTTCCCTACCTATCCATCATATGCTGCGTCAATATTTTTTATTCGCGCCTGGTCTTGTTTAGAACGCTGAATTTTTAGAGGTGCCCTATATATTTTTAGATCAGGTGTGATACATCGCATAGTCAACACTACGTGCTGCGATACTCTTCTGGGTTATTCCCACCATTAAATATGGCAAGGAGTTCCCTTGCCATCGGTTGTATATATCAAGCAAGTGAAACAAACGTTATTTCTTTCTTGCCCTCTTAACCACAGTTTTACCTTTAGGCTTGGCTCCAGGTTTGCTCTTTTCTTTTTCCGCATCTTCGGTAGATAGGACGGATTGTTCATCGTTACCGATCTCACTTTTACCGCCGTCTTTATCGTCCGCTGAAGAAGCAGGAGCTGCAAGCAGAAGTTCACCATTGTCCGGTTTATTCTTTACTTTACCCTTAATTCTGGTTTTATCTTTCTGTGCATCTTCTTCCGCTTTACGCTCAAACATTCGTGTTATCTGCCATTGCTGGGCGATAGAAAGGATATTGTTACACAGAGAGTAAAGTACCAAGCCAGATGGGAAGAAGAAGAAGAAAATGCTGAACGCGACCGGCATAATCTTCATTATTTTGGCTTGAATCGGATCCGCCGGCACAGGGCTGAGTTTGGATTGTAGCCACATGGAAACACCCATTAACAGCGGTAAAACATAATATGGATCGGGTACTGACATGTCCGTTATCCACAATGTTAATGGCGCATAGCGCAACTCTACTGCTGCCAGTAATGTCCAGAAAAGTGCAATAAATACCGGGATCTGAACCAAAATGGGTAAACAGCCACCCATCGGGTTAATTTTCTCTTCCTTGTAAAATTCCATCATTGCCTGATGCATGCGTTGACGGTCACCGCTATATTGTTCGCGTATACGCTGCAATTTTGGGGTAACGACACGCAATTTTGCCATTGACCGATAGCCCGCTGCAGATAACGGGAAAAAAATCAGCTTAACCGTCAAGGTCAGAAGAATGATGGCGATACCCCAGTTTCCAACATAGGAGTGGTAAAAAGAAAGCAACCAAAACAATGGCTTGGCTATTATCGTCAGCCAGCCATAGTCGACTGTCAGGTCAAGTCCGGGGGCAAGCTCCGCCAGTTTTTTTTGTTCCTGCGGGCCAGCGTAAAGTTGCTCTGAAACCGTCTTTGTTTGACCTGGCGACACGGAGCCAACGGGGGCAATTATTCCGGCGGTATAATGATTCGCTGTTAAGCGCTTGGCATAATATTCGCGAGGTGTTTGTTGTTCAGGTATCCATGCGGTGACAAAATAATGTTCCAGCATGGCAATCCAGCCATTATCATCATTTGCAGGATAATCTGCTTTATTTTTATCCAGATCAGAAAATTTAATTTTCTGAAATTTCCCCTCATCCGTGTAAATCGCCGCGCCCAGGTAAGACGGCATCATAAGGGCTGAACTTGCTTCGGGTTGATTACCGTCACGCAAAATTTGAAAATATGAAAAAGGCTGAATTGAAGAATCGCTATGGTTTGCTATTTCAAACGCAACATCAATAACGTAGGTACCGCGATGAAAAGTATAAGTTTTGGCTACTTGAATTCCATTAACTTCTGGAGCCAATAGGCGTACCACAACGGTGTCATCACCCGGCCTTAATTCATAATTATGTACCTCTGATTCAACTGTATATTTTGTTTTGTGACTGGGTAATTCATCGCCAATCAGCCCTGATTGCGCGACACTGATATGTGCCGTCGAATTTTGCAAAAGATCATAAGGCTTTGTTTCATCTTCCCTGGAAGGGTGTTTCAACAGGCCAAGGCGGCGAATATCACCGCCGGCAGTATCAATTTCCGCGATAACCAAATCAGTCGTTACCCGAATTTTTTCACCTTCCTCCAATAGACGCGGCGTGATTGACGGTGTTACGCCCTCAATGTCAGATGCCGTGGTATTTCCTGATGCTGTAACGAGTTCATCCCCGGGTACTGGAAGTGCATCATGCCGTTGATCAGTCGAGCCGGCAACAGAAGCGGTGAGCGTGTCAGACGTTGTCTGTGGTGCGGTAGTTCGTATTTCTTTTTCCCATGCATCCCATAGAAACAACAATGAAGTCGATAAAATAATAATCAATACAAGTTTTTTTGTTTCCATCTTAAACTCTGGTCAGGTTGGTTTTTTCTGACAACTACCTTTTGATTTAGGCGTGCATCAAATTATAAAATATTAAATTTAACTTTTTTGTGTCAGCGCGTTTTTAGCTCACATTTTGTACAATTCTTTAATTAAGCGTTATAACACAAATAGGTTAATTTAAGGCACTGGTTCATATCCGCCACGGCACCATGGGTTACAACGCAAAATACGCCAAATCGTCAGTTTCATCCCCCGAAAAAACCCATGCTTCGCTAATGCTTCACATGCGTATTGGGAACAGGTTGGATTAAACCGACACGATGGCGCCAGATAGGGGCTGATGCAATATTGGTAAAACTTGATAAAAAGGATAATTATTCGTGACATCGTTGTAACTCAAGCATGAGTGCTTTAGTTTCCGCTGTCAGTCTGACTGAATCAGTTTTTGCAATTGGACGTCGAAGGCGCAACACCCAATCCATTTTTTCAGTCTCCTGGCATAGCTTATTCACACGAAATACTTCCCGCAATATACGTTTTATCCTGTTGCGATCTACTGCACGCCGCATCACTTTCTTCGCAACAATTAAACCCAGCCGCGAATAACCGAAGGTGTTCGGTTTTGCGTACATCTGAAGAAAATCACCATTGGTTACGCATCGATAACGCATGACTGCAGAAAAATCTTCCGCTTTATGTAGTCGGCAATTTTTTGGCAGGGAATAAATAAAATTGTTCTTGTCTTGTTCAGTAAAGCTAATATCCCATTTGCCTGAGCGTTAAATAACACCTAAGCGGGTACGGCCCTTAGCCCTGCGCGCTCTGATAATGGCAGCACCGCTACGGGTTTTCATGCGTACAAGGAAGCCATGCGTACGTTTTCTGCGAATAACCGACGGCTGATAAGTACGTTTCATTTTTTTCCCTCAAATCTAAAGTAAAGTTCAGTAAATAGAACCGCATATTACAACCTGTTATGGGGTTCGGTGTCAACATTATTCGTTAATTTTCTATTTGCTTATGGCGCATAAAAAGTACTTGCCGTTGTTGGTTGCAATTTGTTATCTGTGGAATTAAACTCAATCCGTCTATTTCTCAAAAATAATAGTTAAAAAATCATTGGGCGGCACATCTCATGACTTGTAATAAAGCGGTAATTGATAAGGATAAGCGAAATTATGAGCGGCGTTCTGGAATGCCTTTTTTTTGTAAATTTCAACTGGGCATTAAATCCGGTCGACGGTCGGGCGGGCGAAGAGATCAGATAAAAGCGCCTGCCTATGTTGATATTTATTCGAACCATCTGGTGTTTTGTGTCATCAGCATCATGATTTTGAGTTCTTTAGATGCTTTTTTTACTTTAAATATATTGGCTGAAGGTGGAGAAGAGCTTAATGTATTTATGGAAGTACTCATCGCGGATAGCCTGCATAAATTTGTCGCTGTTAAACTCGCATTGACCGCCTTTGCATTGTTACTTTTAACGATTCACCATGAGGTTAAGTTGACACAAAGTATTCGAGTAGTGCATTTGATCTACTTTATTTTATCTGGTTACGCTGTTTTGATTGGATATGAAATCACATTACTGAGTTTGACTGATGGGCACCTCTAAAAATCCATATTTGCGAGCAGCCGCTTTGCGACTTGTCTGCTTACTCCGTTTCGTCACCATACTTCGCTGCTCACAAAAAATATTTCCTTACCTATCAATCATATGCTGCGTCAACATTTTTTATTCGCGCCCGATCTTGTTTAGAACTCTGAATTTTTAGAGGTGCCCTGAAGCTTAATATCGAATAAAGCTGTAAAATAACAAACCCGATTAAACATTAAGGATGGAAATGACTGATAACCTACCCAAGGTAACGATTGATGGTACCGATTATTTAGTATCTGATCTAAGTGATGAAGCAAAAGCACAGATTACTAATTTAAATTTTGTAGAAAATGAGATTATGCAGCTTAAGGCCAGATTAGCCATTGCCAGTACCGCAAAGCTTGCCTATCAAGCCGCATTAAAGAATGCGATATCTAAATAATCATTTGCCAGGAAGATTTAGTTATCTGGAATAAAATAAGCAGAAATCATTTGCAAATCATCCAGGTCCAGTGTTCCTGCCGTCATTTTTAAACGTAGATAGGCAAGAAGATAGTTATAACGGGCTTGGGCAAGATGGCCTTGTACAGAAAATAATTGCTGCTGCGCATCCAGTAAATCCAGATTGATCCGAACGCCGCCCAGAATGCTTTTCTGGGTTGCTTGAACCAGTAACTGGGCTGATTCAACAGCCAGTTCGAGAGACTCAATTCGCCGTACACTACTTGCCACCAGTTGATATTGTTTGCGTAGTTCGACCAGGACCTTATCGATCATGGCATCCAAATCAGCTTCTGTGCGGGCAAGGTTCGATCTGGCTTGACTCGTGGTGGCATTTACCCGGCCACCGGCATAGATGGGAATATTGACCTCAACGCCAACAGAGGCCAGATTGACGTCCTGGTTTGCGGTGATAAATGATCCTGCCTTATTTCTGCTAAGGCTTGCCACAAGGTCGACGCGAGGCGCATGGCCGGAATGACGCTTTTTGATTTCTTCTTTGCCTGATATTACCGTGTAACGTTGTGTCACCAGTTCCGCATTGCGTTCAAGCGCCAGTTCCTGCCAGATATCATAAGCCGGCAGCTGTATCGCATGATGTACCTGATATTCGTCGGATAAGCGGTCAAGATTTCCTATATCCCCACCCACAATGGCTGCCAGCTTTCGACGCGAGACTTCGAGTTCATCGCTGGCTTCAATGACTTCTGCCAGGGCCAATGCGTATTTTGATTGTGTTTCAAGTACATCGGTTGTCGTACCTTCACCCTGCTGTAACATATGCTCATTGACAAGTTTACGTTCTTCCAGAGTGTCACGTTGTGCCTCAACCAGGGTTAAGCGATTCTGCGCCAGTAGTGTTTCAACATACGCTTCTACCAGCCGCAGCATCAGATGTTGGCTATGGCCGGCAAATTTCGCGCTGCTGGAATCTGCTTTGGACACACCCTGGCGATAGTTGGCGACGGCTTCCATATTAAGCAACGGTTGACGCAGTGATAAGGTACTCACCTGGCTATCGAAATTCAGCGGTTGCGCTCCCGTTGAACCAGAGGCGCCGGTTAACTCTCTCGTTCCAGTATTTTGGCTCTGTGCATGAGTCATTGATAAAGTAGGTAGCAGGCCGGAAAGACCAATGGCTTTTTCCTGCTGACCCGCTTCATTCTCATGTATCGCTGAACGGAAGGTTGGGTCATTTTCCAGCGCTGTTTCATAGGCTTCCAAAAGACCCAGGGCATGAACATGGCTTGTTTGCAGTAACCATAGCGCAAGTATAACAGGAACAAAAAACCGATTAAGTAAGTTCAGCATCACGATTACTCTTCGCTGAGTGATGAATGAAGCCGATCAAGAATCGGTTTCAACATATAATTTATTAATGAACGCTCACCTGTCTTAATAAAGATTTCAACGGGCATGCCCGGACGAACCTGATGCTCGGCAAGCAACTTTTTACCTTCCGGCGCAACCTTGGCTTTCATGCTGTAATACGGCATCCCGGTATGTTGATCAGTTAATCGATCGGCTGATACCTGCGTGACGATACCGGGAATATTCGGTGTTTTATTTTGGTTAAAAGCGGAGAAAATTAAATCAACCGGAAGCCCTGGATGTACCTTGTCAATCAAATGGACCGGTATTTGTCCATCAATAACCAGCATGTCTTCGTCCGGGACAATATCCATCAAAAGAAATCCAGGCGCCACGACGCCACCATGGGTGAATACGGCGATCCCCACGACGATCCCATCAACCGGGGCTTTTACCAGCGCATTAGCTAACTGAAAATCCTGCCCAATGAGTCGACTGGTTAATGCTTCCGCTTCGCGTTGAATATCGGATAACTGCTGGCGCACTTCTTTTTGATATTCTTCCAGTCGTTGTACGCGACGTAAGGTCAGTTCGGATATCTGGCGCTGGGTACGGCCCATGTTACCGATATTTTCTGAAATTTCCCCGGTTAATTGCGCATAAGTACGTTCCAGATCAAACACACGATTACGTGGAACAAAGCCATCTTTTGCCAGCTCGCGCAGGCCAGTCAGCTGTTCTTGCAAAAATTGTAATTGTTTTTGCTTGCTGGTGTTTAACTCTTTGAGACCGTTTAGCTGGACTTTCAGGCCAGAAATATTCTCGTCAACAGCCGCAAGCTCATGTTGTAATGATAATTTGCGTGATGAGAATAACTGATTCTGCAAACTCAGGTTATTAGCGACACGCGGGTCATTATGCATCGCCAGCAACGCCGGGGGGAAGTTGATTTCCGCGTTATTATCCCGTTCGGCAATTAAACGTGCTTCAACTGCGCGTGCTGAATAGAGTTGACCGCGTGTAATCTCGGCCTCTGCCTTGACCTGAACATCATTCATTTTCACCAGCACCTGGCCTGCTCTGACGGCATCGCCTTCTTTGACCAGTATGGTATCAACAATACCACCGGTGGGATGTTGCACCGCTTTACGGTTACTTGATACTGTCACAGTGCCGGATAATGGCACGCCTTTCTCTAACGGTGCAAAGGAGGCCCATAAAAAGAAACCACCCACGCCAGCCAGGACAATCCACCAACCCAGTCGAGCGTGAACGGTTTCGTCGGTCTTGACATTGGTGTCTGGCAGATCAATCGGGACAACATCCGTGATTGCATCTTTTTCTTCGCGCAAAGGTTTCATATTTATTCTCGTACGGTTATCCGTGTTTTATTGATCTGCAGATGGCAGTATTTATCAGTTCATGAAGCTTTTATATGTCAAACCACATTAACCGTTCGCGGCGCCTGGCTTTGTTCCGCAGCCTGTTTCTTTTCTTGCTGTTGCGTCAACAGGGTTTGCTGTGCTTGCTTCTGTTGCTTGGTTAATTCCGCTAATACCTGATCAGTAGGACCAAACATTTTGGCCATCCCATCATGCAATAAAAGCAATTTATTCGTGACGCTGATAATACTGGTTCGATGAGTGATCAAGACGATGGTTTTGCCGCGATTACGTAAATCAATAATGGCGGCCAGCAATGCTTGCTCACCCACATCATCCAGATTTGAATTAGGTTCATCCAGTACAATCAGCGAAGGATCGTCATACATCGTGCGCGCCAGCCCAAGTCGCTGCTTCTGACCGCCGGAGAGCCCTGCTCCCCCTTCACCCAACAGGGTGTCATAACCTTTCGGCATGTTGAGAATCATCTCGTGAACACCTGCACGCTGGGCCGCCATAATGACTTTGTCCGCATCAATTTCACCAAAGCGTGCAATATTTTCCTTGACTGAACCACCAAATAATTCGATATCCTGTGGCAAATAACCAATATAAGGACCCAGTTCATCTTTATTCCATTGAAAAACATCGGCGCCGTCGAGTCGAACCTTACCTGCTGCCGCTGGCCATACGCCCACCAACAGGCGTGCCAGGGTCGATTTGCCAGAGCCGCTGGGTCCAATGATGCCTAAAACTTCACCCGCAGCAATTGAAAAATTCAAGTTCTTAATGACTGGCACTGGAACGCCCGGCGGCATGGCCGTTACATTTTCTACTGAAATAACACCCTTGGGTCTGGGTAGTGCCATATTGGGTTTGCGCTCGAGATTATGCTCCAGCAATTCGACCAGTCGTTCATAAGCACTGCGTGTCGTGCCAATTTGTTTCCATACCCCAATTAATAGTTGTATGGGCGCAACGGCTCGGCCAAATAATATGGAAGCAGCGATCATCATGCCTGGAGAAATGCTGTCGTCTAAAACCAGTAATGCGCCCAGCCCTAAAACGGATGATTGTATGGCAACCGACGTAGCCTTTGAAATGGCCGTGATACTCCCGGATTTTTCACTGGCTTCGGCCTGCAGGTTTAAAAACTTTGAATGTAATTCATACCAGCGCGCGCGCAAATTCGGCAGCATACCCATGGCTTCGATGACTTCGGCATTACGCAAATTATTGGTCGCCAGCGTGGTTGATGCAATCGCCATGGAATTGGCTTCTGCCAGCGGTTTATGGGATACCTTTTCATTAAGGTAAGCCAGTAATACCAGGATCAAAGTTCCAAATAAAGCAAAAAACCCAAGCCAGGGGTGAAACATGAAAATGACCGCGAGGTAAATCGGAAACCAGGGGGCATCAAAAAAGGCAAACAAAGCATTGCCGGTCAGAAATTGACGTAAACTGGTCAAATCTCTTAAAGCCTGCCCGGCATTGCCTCCGCCTTGCTTTAAACTTTGTTCAAAGGCCGCGTTATAGACCCGCTTATTCAACTTCATATCGAGTTGCGCGCCCACTCTGATTAAAACAAAGCTGCGTACATATTCCAATGCACCCATGAAAATATAGGCACCCAGCATGATCAGCGTTAACATGAGCAGTGTCATCTCATTGCGACCAGATAAAACACTGTCATATATTTGCAGCATATAAATCGCCGGCATTAACATCAGCAGGTTAATGACGGCACTGAAAACGCCGACCGTACGAAATGCGCGTTTGAAACTGACCAATACTTGCGCAATTTCATTCTGAGGAACTTTAAATTTTGATTTCATTTGCAAAAAGGGTGATTAACAAAACAGGGGGTTTGACTTGTTTCCTAAAAGGCGCCTCTAATGAATTTTTAGAGGCGCCCTAAAAGCAATGGCGCACTTTAACGTAAAGAAGCAGGCAAAGAATACACCAAAATGTGATCTGTGTCACACTTTCAATACAAGAATAAATTCTTTTCAATTTTGGTTCATGAATTAACCGGCCTGTTAAGCATTCTGTACCAATTTCTTCAATGCATCCGGGTTTGTAATAATCAAGCGGTGCGCGTCTTTTCGGACGATTCCCTGTTGGGCCAGCATTAATAATGCCCGGGTTACTGTTTCACGACTGGTATTCATCATGTTTGCAATCTCCTGATGGGTCGGTAGGTTGACGACTAATTCCTGTTTTTCCGCATTTTTTTGTTTCATTAACACCAGAAAACTGAAAATTCGTTTTGAGGTATTGTTAATACTGAGTAAGGAGCGAAATTTGTAATCACGTTGTACTTTTTGAGCCAGGTGTTGCTGTATTTTTTGCGCGACGGAAGGGGCATGGGTAAATAGATGAAGTGCGGTTGTGCCTTGCAAGGATGCGACCAGAACCTCACTGAGCGCCACGACAGAAGCGGTATGCGCCGTATGATTAATCAGCGCGACTTCGCCAAAGAAGTCCCCGGGTGATAGTAAGCTCAGTCCGATTACGCTTCCTTGATCTGTCAAATCAACCACTTGTATGTTTCCTGACAGTAGAAACAGTAAGCTATCACTACCAGCGCCCTTTTGTAATAAGGCATCCCGCCGCGCATATTGTCGGATCGTCAGATTTTTCTTGACCTGATCCATCTCATCGTTGTTCAACTGTGACAACAGTGGAATGTGACGCAGGTTAATGGTCAAATTTACCTTGTTTTTACTCGGAACCGGAACTGTCGATATATCGGGTGATGGCGGTGTCACCGGTTCATCCGTCAATGAAACAAGGCGCTTTTTATTTTTGTTGTCCATCAAATATCTACGGATAAATCCTTTGCTTCAAGTTTAAATAATCTGGGAGAAAAATTAAGATCCAGCCTGGCATCAGCACAATCAAATACCAGATCACAATTCATTCGGTCAGCCATTGCCGTAGTCCAGTGTCGATACCGTGGCAGCCAGCGAAGCCCTTTGATGACGAATTGAAAAATCCAGCGTGGGATGGTCACAAAACGGGGGGCGCGGTTGAGTGCGGTAAACACTCGATTAACCATTTCACGATAGGACAAGGTTTCACCGCCGGTCAGATTATAAGCTCGATTGACAATATTTGAAGCATTCAATGCATTAAAACAAGCCATCGCGACATCTTCCACATGTATCGGTTGGCGCAATCCATTGGCTGATCCCAGGAGCGGAAAAAAGCCAAAGCGGCGAATGAATCGCGTTATTTCAGCAATATTTTTATCCTGTCCCAGCCCATAAATCAGCGTGGGGCGCAGAATGATCCATTCTACGCCATGGCGAGTGGCCCAGGCCTGCAAGTGTTTTTCACCGGCAATTAAACGATGCGCAACCGCTTGTTCACTGGAATCTGAAGAATTGCCTTTGGTGAAACGGCTAGTGGAAGACAGGGCAATAATCCGCCGTACACCCTGTGCCAATAAAAAATCAAAGTGTTCAGGCAAGGTCCAGATGGGCGCAACACAAATCCATAAGGCGATTTCAGGTTGATCACTTAAACCCGTTTGAGTACCGTTATTAAGCAAGTGCCAGGTTATTCCGGCCGCGCTTTTAACAGGCCGTTGAAAAACTATCTGCGTTGCCGCTGCGGCGTTAAGAACAGGCTCAAAATGCTCATTTATTAAGCATAAACTGCGCTTTTTCGCCTGTTTTTGCCTTGCATCAGCTACCTCGAATACGTTTTTCAACGGCCTGTTAACCATTACCTGACGGGAAAAAGCAATGACGGGCCAGCAATCCTGCACTAACCGCTGTAATAGACACGCGCCAACCAGACTGGTGGCGCCCAGCACGCCCACCTGCTTTTTAGTCACCTCAGGCACGTGGATTCCCTAGCCATCGATAAATATGCTGCGCAGTATAAAACAGCGCGATTGCCCCAAATCGTGACCATACGCCCAGTGCGACTATCCACATCAATCCGCCAGGATATTGCGGGTGAAAGAATTTTTTATAGAAGCGCAACATGCCCTTATGTTTGTGCCAGGCAACAAAGATTGGACGCGCGCGACTGCACGTTCCCCGGTAGTGTAAAACCGGGGCGTCAGGAACAAACTTAATCTTCCAGCCTTTTTGTCGAAAGCGCAGGCACCAATCCAGATCTTCACAATGAAGAAAATACTGTTCATCCCAACTGCCGACGTCTTTGATCGCTTCGTGTCGTACCAGCATCAATGCGCCGGAAATCGCTTCAACTTCTATGGACATCACGGGCAATGGCTGCTGGTGCAAATGAAAATCATAAAACAGGCACGGCCAATATTTTTCCAGGCGGTATAAGCCAAAGGCGCGAACGAAGGCGCGCCACGGCGTGGGGATGGCGCGGCGCCCGCCACTTTGCTCAGAGCCGTCCGGATTCATCAGATAGCCACCGGCGATGCCGATAGGAGGATCTGATTCCATCACCTGAACCATGCGTTGCAATGAATAGTCTCCGAGAATACAGTCCGGGTTCAGAAAGAGAATGTAGGGCTGGGTTGATGCATCAAGACCAATATTGCAACCTGCAGCGAAGCCGGAATTTTTGCCTGTAGCCATTAAATTCAGCCGATTTTCCATAGGGAAGGAGTCCCTTAATTTTTCCATACTTGAGTCTATCGATGCATTGTCGACCACAATAACTTCCCGTGCCTGCTCAAGTGCAGCATGAACGCACCGGATCAGGAGCGGACCGGCATTATAATTTACTATCACGATAGATACCGGTTGCAAACTGTACATTTCAGTATCCATTTATAATTTTCCAGCACGTCCATTAAACCCATCCTTTAAACCTTTTATCATCATAAATAAATTGGCTATTCTGTTGGGTGAAAATAGAGTGAAAAAAATCAGGGCGTACAATGTCCGTAATCTATCGGCTCGCTTCCATTCCGCAGGCATATAAGGACGTTGCCATAGCAGGACACTGTTTCTGAACATATAGTAATACCGAAAGGGCTGGTGAAAAGGGATCGTTCGCCAGCGTCCCCACCAGATGCGGATCTGCCGGTCTCCCAAGGAATGCAGCATAACCGCATGGCAGGTTCCATATATCTCGAACCCCTCGGATTGCGCGCGAAAACACCACTCGGTATCAATATGATCAATAAAAAGATCTTGGTCCATGTTGCCAATATGATCCAATGCTTTTATGGAAATCAAGGAGCCTGAGGAAATTAAAAAATCTGCGCGCACAGGATTGGTTTTGTCGTCACAGCCCAATCGTGTAAACCCGGATCGGGTCACACGAACAAAATGTGATTTTTCTGCTGCGGCATGATTCCGATAGCAAGCACCAACTGCTCCAACTTGTTTTCCTTGATCGGCAAGACTAATGTAGGCATTCCGCAACTCATATAACATGCCCGGTTCTGGAATGCTGTCCTGATCCATCAGGAGTACAAAAACAGCCTGCATGCCGCGAGCAATGGCTATACCTGCATTATAGGCTTCTCCCAACCCATAATTATGTTTTAGCGCCAAGAAGTTAAGTGCGCCAGGCCATTCCAGTTCCAGTTTCTGCAGGATGGTATCAATGTTTGAATCGGAGCCATTATCGATTACAACAATAGCTTTGGCTTGAGAGAGTAATGCGCTGAGACTGGTCATAAGTGTTACTTCATCGGGATTATAAGTAACGACTATGGGTACAATATCCTCACACAATTTATTCAAAGCTTATGGCCTGTCAAATGGGTAGCAACAAATTTTACCTGAACCGGTTAATCAGCCGAATGAGTAGCCCGCGTAATTTATCTACCGCCTGAAACAAGGGAAAACAATGATGAATAAGAAAAACCAGCAGAAAATCTCTCCACTGAGGTGTATCTGCTCTGGCTTGTTGTTTGGTTTTTTTAGAGATGAAATGGGATAAACGCTGGATCAAAATGGTTTTGAAAGTTTGGCCATAAGTACAGGCATTAAGATCCAGATGCGGGTTAAAGTGTAGCTTCTTCATTATTTTGATTTCAGTAAATCATAAAGGCGAATAATCATATTTAAACCGGGTATCCCTAAGGAAGACGCAGTGCCATATTTCCAGTTCGCAGTTGCCAATTTTCTTATTAAGCTTCGTGGTTTCAACAAAGCGTTCCAGCCATTAAATTTTTCATGATGGAAATTCATTACATTTTCAGAACCAAAATCTTCGGAATGGCCCAGTTGCATTAACTGATGACTCTCCATCGATGTTGGAAATGCGACTGCACGTTCTGCAAGGGTTAATATGAAAGGCTTGATATCTTCAAAGTGATAGCCTGTCAAATCAATAGCACGTGCAAACTCATGGGTAAAATCGATGATTCCCGTTTGGAATTGCGCAATATCAGGGTTGGCAGATAACTCTGCGACGCGATCGTAATCGGTATCTTGTTTGAATAGGGGTTCTACTTTGCCATTTTCTTCAGTGATCCGATAGCCGATCGTTGTCGGGTGAAGTGCGCGCGCGCCTTCCTCAAAAATTTCTTCGAAACGGCTAAAAATATCTTCTGGTCTGGTTTTACCACGCTCATCACAAAGGATTCCTAAAAGGGTATTTTTTTCAGAATCAAAACTATGCTGGATACCGCCAATAAATCCCAGATATAGCCCGAATACATGGGGATAATTCTTGTCCGTGCCAAATGCTTCCTGCAGGAATTTCTGAATAGAGCCATTCCAGCCAATATCAACTACAGCCGCTTGTTTCTCAACGAAGAAATCATGCTGTGCCAGATAGGTATGCAGTAAATGCCAGCTTTCAGTTGTGTAATGCCGGACAGTTTGCTGAAACACGGGATCGTTCAGCATGCCCTTGAATTGGGATGATTTCCAATCATAGATGGGTTGTTTTATGCTGGTATAGCCATGTTTCTTTGAAACCTTTATAAATTCATCTGATGGCAGACCGAAAGCCTTGCAGATTGAATACAATCCTTCTTGTTTTGGATTAAACAGAGGCACAATTGCCGCCTCATAAGTGAGTCCATTGTGTGCAGAAGCCGTCGCAGTGGAACGGCGGGAAACATAGAGATAGTGTGCCGCAGGAATCTGATCCGGTTCAAAAAAACTGGGGCAGAGAAGCTGGAATAGTTTCATGAACAATTCACCTTCCCGAGCCAGGAAATACACTTGTTTGATATGGTTTCTTTTTATTTCTTCAATGGCGCCCAGTATGAAAGTAGCATAGATAGGCCCCAATATTTCATAGCCATAATTATAGTGAAATCCTTGAGATTCAGCGGGGCGTATCATTTGAAGTAAATGTCGGCCGCGCCAGTAAGGATTCTTTCTGGCCAGATAACGGTAAGCACGTAATGTCTGGCGTCGCCGGATACTGGTTTTATCATCAAAATGAATCGTGTGTATGCCCATTTTTGCTGGAGAGCGGTAGTCGGAATGATGATTGTCGCCGATGTGCAGCAGTTCCGCTGGCCGTAAGTTCTCTTGTCGCAGCACATGTTCAAACAGTCGTCCTGAATGCTTTCCAACGCCGGATTCTGATGAAACATAAATATGATCAAAATGGGCAGACAGGCCTTTCTTTTCAAAAATATTGTGTAAGATGGCTTGATCGAGATACATGTCAGACACAGCGATTACACGGATGCCGCGACTATTCAGCCATGCTAATACCGCCGCCATGTCGCGTTTAACAAAAAGAACTTCGGTTTCGGCTTCAATCTCATGCGCGATGATTCTGGCTGTCAAAGGCGCTATAAGCGCCAGATTCTCTTCTGCCAGGCGTGAAGCCAGTTCCTTTGCAATATCAGAAAACTTGCATTCGTAATCTCTGCCAGCATTTAAACCTCTAAGCCGCAGATCATTTTCTATGGTGTTACGTAGCGCAATCACATGGGCGGCCGTACAGTTAATGTCATAATCATCTGATAATGTGCGTATTATCCGCTTGGCCACAATTTGCTTCACCTCATCGGGAGGATCAATATCACGTTCCAGCAAGGTATCAAAAATATCAAACGAAATAACCTTGGCTTGTGTGATGTATTGCTCTAGTTTTGCACGTAATAACACTACGCTGCCAGCACTGTCTTTAATGGTTTGGCGTTTTTTGTTAATAGTACGCTGCCATTTAAGGGCTACCCAGCGGTAAGGTGCGGTGATTGCCCTGCCGATAAGATAGCTTCTGGAGTTCTTAAACAGCGTTAGTTCATGTGTAAGTTGCACATTATGGTTATGAAGCTGACTGTTCTGAAATTGGAGTTCATTATTTTGCTGCTGAAGCTCATTGTTTTGACCTTGCAATTCACTGTTCTGAAGTTGTAGTGCATTGTTTTGCTGCTGCAATGCATTACTTTGGCGAATAAAATGAGCTTTTTGAATTTTGTTCAAAAGCCCTTTGACTCTATTCAGATGATACAAAGGAATATTAAGCTCATGACCAAAGTACTTGATCATCGATTTTTTTAAAAAATAAAGCGTTTCGACATTGGCCAGCAGCGGGTTTTCTGCAATGGTATTGTCTGCATGTAAGCGGTAGTTCAACAGTTTCCGACCAATCAGAAAGGAAAAAGCGGCCGGGTTTATCAGCGCTGCCCGGAATGCAAAATCATAATCAAGAATATAGCGAAACGGACGGAATAGGCCGATTTGCTGTATCAGTTGGGTGCGAAAGAAAAAATTAGAAGACGTAATGGCATAATTACCCGCAAGGAATGCGGCTGCAGTAGAGGGAGTTTGCTGAAATTTTTGTTTTAAATCCTCGTACCATTTCAACCACCAATGGGAAGGGTCGCAAATGATCCCGGAATTTCCGTCTATTAAATGAATATCGGAAATCAGAAAGTCAAGATTGCCGCGTTGTAAGGTATCCAGAAGTATTTCAAGCCGGTTCTCGATAAAAACATCATCAGAATTTATGATGGCAATATATTCCCCTTGTGCCAGCGAGATACCCCGGTTAAGCGCGTGATGCGCGCCCTGATTGGATTGAGAAAGATATCGGATACGCGCATCATCAAATCCCAGAATCACATTTTCTGTCTGGTCGGTGGAGCCGTCATTGACAATGATCAGCTCAAAATTCCGGAGTGTTTGAGACAGGACACTTTGGATTGCTTCGGCTACATAGGCTTCATGGTTGTAGGCCGGCATCACGACACTGATTTGAGGTTTTTCCATTGATTCTAACAATGTTTATTCAAAGCTGGCGTTAAGTAAAGGTTATCGTGTTTATTTCGCACATCAAGCTGAGCACGGTGTTCGGTCGTAAGGAGCATTTTCATGGTGTTGAGTAATATCAGTTTGCAACGATACTATAGATTCACAGTTTTGTTTGTTCTGTATTGCTCTGGAATAGTTTCTTTAGAAATGTACGGATAGTTCGCACGGGGTTTGTTATCCGCCAACTCGTTGAGTTCAAAATCTCAGAGATTTGATGATTGCAATCAGTCACGGCCTGATTAAGTCGAATAACTTCCTGCTCTTTTGAGTGGGCAATCTTTTTGTAGCGTGCGTATTCCAGAACTGCCCACAATGTTTCGTCGCTCCAGCGAGGTATCCACTTCTTGTAGATGGCAGTCATTACCTGCCGTGTGAGTATTTGATTTTCCCGCACACCAGACCCTTTGCCTTGCTGAATACTATAGATAGCCCCAATTTCAGGAATAAATTTAAATGCCCCCTGCGCCAATAATTGCAACCAAAAATCCCAGTCTTCACAGACAGCCAGTGTTTCATCAAAGCGGGCGCCATTATCAAAAGCGCTGCGCCTGAAAAGAACGGCATGAATCGGAATGAAATTTTCAATGCGTAATTGAATGGGATCAAAATCCTCTTCGTAGCGGCTGATTTCCTCACCGGATTCATTGACACACCGAATCGCTGAATAAACGGCAATGACAAAACCGGATTGATCAAATGCGACTTGAAGCCGGGCGATATGATGGGGCGCAAACCAGTCATCATCATCCAGAAAAATCAGATAATCTCCGTAGGCAGCTTCCAGTCCCACATTCGCCGCTTGACTGCGCGGTAAAGATTTGCCCACATCCAGCCTGCGCACGGGGAAACGCCCGCACCATTCACCGACGGGTCGATGATCGGCGCCTTTGGCATTGACGATGACCACTTCAATATTCGCATAGGTTTGCAGGGCAACAGAATCGAGGGCGTCGGAGAGTGTCGGGCGATCCATGCTGCGAATAATGACACTGACCAGCGGCGTGTCGCGGCTATCCAATACCAGCCCCAAAGTTTTCTGGCGGGCATGTTCTGACTGATACAGCTTGAGTGGATCATTGGCCAGTGTCTCAGCCGCAAGCAGAATATACGCCTCAGCGGCCGTGACATGGGCGGGCAGCGTATAAGTGCGATAACGATTGAGTGCGGCAATATCCAGGTCATAACGTTGCCGCGCATTCTGTGAAACAAAACAGGCCATCGCGGCCATCTTGCGTGTCGCCAGATCACTGATATCCAGCAATTGATTGGGGCGCAGTGGCATGCCCACTTCATACAGCGCCAGGCGCACGCCTTTGCCCAGCCTTCTGACGGCTTCCACGGCGACCATTCCCAGCGCGCGATGATCGGGATGCATCTCAAAAACCGAAGGCGCATAAACCAGATCAGCGCCCGCCTCAATGATTGCCTCCCTGATTTTCCGCACCAGTTTTTCGCTATAGCCGATTTCCCGGTCCCGGTAATTCCAGAAAACAGGCGCGCCATAGCCAAGTAGTCTGGCGGCGGCGATACTTTCGTTCTGGCGCTGTGCCACGTAAGCGTCGACTTCCTCGGCACTGACGCCATAGCCGCCATCCGTGACAATGATCACCGCCACCGGCTGACCCTGTTCAACATGACGCAGGATGGCGCCACCACAACCGAATACCTCGTCATCGGGATGCGGTGCGAATACCAGTATTTGGGTGCCGGGGATTGCGACAGTGGCCTGATCAGGAACCAGCAAGTTTTCCAATGGCGTCTCGTTAAAAATCGCAGGGGCAAAAGATTTTCCGCCCCTGCAGTTTATCATCTAAAATCCGTATCGCCACTCATCAGCCACCAATGGCCACGCAGTGACTCAATCGGCGGGCCGGCGCTCCAGCTGTTGGCAGGAATGCGGATATTCAGTGTCTCCCGCACGCCGCCTGCAATCGCAAAATGCGCCGCAAAGTTTTCTGTAATGCGGCAAAATAGCCGTTTCGCCTGATGGATGCCCGCCAGCCGTCTGGCGTGGATAATCAGCAGCGGAATGGCAACTAATGGTGCGATGATATCGACCAGTTCACTCTCCTCCGTATCATGACGCAGCACCAGTATGCCACGAACATTTCCACCGCAACGGTTTTTTACCCGCACGACCTGATAGTGCTGATTGGGGTGATTGAGATAGCGCTGTTGCAGATAGCGCCAGTCGCGGATACCGACGATGGCGGTGGTTAAATCTGCGGCCATTTGTCGCCAGCATTCATCAACCGCAACCGCCATGGGTTCATCTGCGGCGGAGTTAACAGGACATAGTCGGGTGCGCCAGCGCGGTCGCCTGGGTAAGGGAGGCCACGAGATTTCGATCATCTGTCCAACCTCTGCGTATAATCCATGCCGCTCGGCCACCTTCATCGCCCGCTCATTCGGGAAACCAAAACCCACCAGCCAGGGTTTGCCATAACCGATATAGCGTTCCAGAAAAGTGGCCGCCATCAGAAAAAAAAGTCCTTTTTTGGTGAGTACGCCGCGTTCATTCGCAGCAACGATCACATCGCCAATTTGCACCGCAGTCTGGGGTTGGCCAAAAAACAGGATATTCCGGCTGATGCCGCCATAATGAGCGAGCAGTTGCTTTTCTCGCCATACGCCGAGTTCACACCCTCGTTCTGCGCCATACTTCCATTGCCAGGTAGCCGGCGTCATCGGGTGGTTGAATGTTTTTTCAAATAAAGCGAGCATTTCGGGCACTTGAGCTTGTTCCAGCCGTCGCAGACGCCACTGGGGCGGTGATTTTTTGCGGAAATGCAGCAGACCGTAACCATAACGCCCATTGGCATATTTTTCCTGATAAACGCGCAGTGATGCATCCAGTTGGGTCAGTTTTTCCTCGCTCAGCGCAAGATCTTCGATCAAACGCGGACGATGGACAGTGGACATGCGCAGCAGATAATCCAGTGTGGGCGCCGCCATGGCGGACAGATCCAGTTGCTCAATCAACTCGAAACCAAATCGGCGCGCCAGTGCCAGCAGATCATTCAATAGATGCAGCGCTTCCACGCCTGGCTCGGTACGCTTGAGTGCGAACTCGTCAATAATGAACAAGTGGCCGGATGGGCTGAGCAAGTCCAGCGCCTGATTGAAAATGACCAACGGTTCGATGTACTGGGCTGATTCCCGAAATAAAATAACATCAAAGCGGGCGCTATCTGCGGCGAAGTCTTCCAGGCGCTGGCAGGTAATGGGGATTTGTTCGCCGAGAGACTGGTGGATATGGACCATCTGCTGCGCGTCAGGGGTAATGCCGTGGACATCGTAACCCCGCTGAGTCAGTAAGGAAAAAGTCGTGCCCAGGCCGACACCCACTTCCAGAATGCGGCAAGCGGGCGGGGGCAAGCGGGACATCAGCAGTTCGGTTGAATGTTGCTGCGCCGCCTGGAGATCACGATCACTTTGGCCGTGCTGGAACAGCCCGTAATGGAGATAGGCTACTTTGCCTTCCTGCAACAGCAGCATGTGCGCATAGACATTCAGGGGGAAAGTCAAATCTTTATAGGGCGCAGGGGATACCGTCGCCAGTGTCACCGCATTAACTGCGTCAATTGGCGACTGATCCTGCCGGCTTTGTTCCCCGGCGTGGTTATTCGTGTTGCTCATGCGGATTAATTACGCCGTTGCTATCCCATTGATGGGGAATCGAAAAATAACCCTGTAAACGGCTGGTTTGCGCTACCTGCAGCGTCGCCAACCCTTCGGCTGAATCATACAGATGCAGGCCACGTTCACACAACAGGTGCGCGCTGATCAGATACTCGCCTTTAAGCAAGGGCGGCTGGTCAAAGCGGAGGCCAATCTGGCCGGAGCCATCGGCCGCCCGTTGCAAGCTGATGCGGTCTTCCCAGGTCGCCACGCTGGTAATGATGCGGCCATCCAGGGCATGCAGCGTAATGGCCACATTGGGGCAGGGTAGCGCGGGGTCGGAAACAAAGGCGATGTGCAACGTAATACTGGATTTACCGCTGACGACAACCGCCTGTTGATGGCTTTTTCCATCAACCCTCACGGTTATCTTTTTAAGCTGCGCGCCCCGACGTGCTTTTTCGATATCGACCGATGAAGTCGGCGCCTCGTGGGGCAAAATAACCGTATTCGCGGTGGGATTCAGCATGCTTTTATCCAGAAAACCCTGGTAGGCGGCGACCACCTGAGCGGAATCGCCATCGGCCATCAGTTCGCCCTGGTTGATCCAGATCGCCCGCGTACATAACGATTCAACCTGAAACAGGGAATGGGAGCAAAATAAAATGGTTTTGCCTGCGTCACGCAACCGCATGATGCGGTTAAATGACTGGTGGGAAAAAGCGCCATCGCCAACGGACAGTGCCTCATCAATCACCAGAATATCCGGGTCTACATTAATCGCCACAGAGAAAGCCAGGCGCACATACATGCCGCTGGAATAGGTTTTAACCGGCTGATCGATAAAGTCGCCGATACCCGAGAAATTAATAATTTCATCCATCTGTGCCGCAATTTCATCCGGGTTGAGGCCCATAATCGCGGCGCTCATCAAGACATTCTCCCGTCCGGTAAATTCCGCATTAAATCCTGCGCCCAGCTCCAGCAAAGCCGCCACACGCCCGGTGACCTGCACTTCACCACTGGTTGGCGTCAAAGTGCCGCAGACAATTTGCAATAGTGTTGATTTGCCCGAACCATTACGCCCGACAATACCGACCACCTCGCCCGGCATCACGCTGAAGCTGATATGACGCAGCGCCCATAATTCACGGTAATACTGGCGCCTGCCGCGCCACAAAAATTGTTTCAGCCGATCTTGCGGCCGGTTATAAAGCTGATAGCATTTAGCAAGGCCGTTGATCTGAATGGCCGCCGCGCCCGCGTTCGATTTAAAGGACATCCGCAAACCCCTTGCGTGTTTTTTCAAACCAGGCTAAACCGGCCCAGGCAACCAGCAAACCGACCGCATAATAAATGGCCAGCCCGCCCCAGTCGGGCAACCGGCCAAATAAAATCACCGCGCGGGTCTGCTCAATAATAAAGGTCAACGGATTGAGGAATAAATAATCGCGCACCCCTTCGGGTAAGGCCGAGGCCGGGTAAAAGATCGGGCTCATGAACAGCAGCATGGTTAAGGCCAGACCAATAAACTGCCCGATATCCCGCACAAAAACCCCCAGGGAAGCCAGCAGCCAGGATAACCCCATGGTCAGCAACAGCAACGGCAGTATCACCACCGGCAGGCAAATGATGGTCCAGGAGATCGTCTGGCCAATCGCAAGCAGAAAGATGAGCAATACCAGCAAACTAATCGCCGCGTGAAATACCGCCGCGCCAAGTATCACCCAGGGCAGGATCTCAAGTGGAAAAATGATCTTCTTGACATAATTGACATTGGCTAAAATTAAACCGGGCGCGCGTGAAATACACTCGGAAAATAAATTAAATATGATCAGTCCAGCAAACAGCAATAAAGCAAATTCAAATTTGTTGTCATTCAAACTGGCCTGTTCCAGACGAACCTGGAACACCACCCCAAACACAAAGGTGTAGATCGCCAACATCAGCAGGGGCGTGACGAACGACCACAACAACCCAAGGAAAGAGCCCCGGTAGCGCCCAATCACCTCACGCTTGACCATTTGCAGCACCAGCGCGCGGTGTCGCCACAGACTGTGAAAAAGGTTAAAAAAATCAGGGGTTATATGAGATGGGCGCAAGAGAATAAAGGTTAAACGTTTAACCCGGCATTATCGCAGATTTAACAGGCCATTGAAAAACTATCTGAGTTGCCTGCGGTGTTAACCCGGATATTACATGAATTGCACACGCCCTCACTGGTCTCTTGATTCCACAAGGAATTTGTCTCGGTCAGGTGTATGAATAACTACACCGCTTCTTCGAAAAATTCCTTGTGAAACCAATATCATGCGTGATCATCGTGCGAATTCATGCAATATCCTGGTTAAGAAGGTAGATTCGCCCCCAGGCAAACCGCCCCGCGACTACGACTGATGGTCTTCTCCCTTTGTAAAAGGGAGGTTGAGGGGGATTTGCTCCCCCAGCCATGTGGGCATGGACAGCAAACCACGTATGGACACTAATACCCACGAATGTTTTTTCGCGGATGTTCTATTCGTGTCCATTCGTGGTTCAAGACGTTGCTAATGGTATGCCACGCGGCATTTGCGGATCCAGCTTGGTCAAGTTTAAAGAAATTTAATCGTTGCGATCACTATCCCGCCCACAGAGAGCGTAGTCGCAAATGACCAGACCATGAATCGGTCAATACGGGAAGTCAGTTGTTCAAAACGCTTATTCATATCCAACTGTATTTGCTCGAAACGCTTGTCCACCTGTTCGAAACGCTTATCCACCTGCTCGAAACGCTTGTCCACCTGCTCGAAACGTTTTTCCATCTGCTTGAAGCCTTCCTGCATCAGCTCCCGCTGATGTTTCAACTCCTCTTCCACGCGAATGGTTCTTTCGCGCAAATCCAGCTCATAACGTACATTAGAGTTTAACATCTCCGGCATTTCGGCTAACGTTTTTTTGATGAGCCGTTGAATTTGTTCAATATCTTCCTGCGCCAAAGCCATTTTTATCGACCTTTTCCACCTGTTTGCAGATGTTTTGAACTATAACATACAGCGCCTGAATATTATATTTCCATCGCATCCTGCCGTGCTCATTATGCGAAATGAGGAAAAAACAGGGTGGCGCAGGGTGGGGTGGAGTGGAGTGAAGATGAAGGAAAGAAGGGAAATGTCAAATGTAAGACCTGACCGTTCGCAGTAACAGCAGTAAATCTAGCGGGTTAAAGTCCCGTCCGAGGAGTTGTCCGTACGCCTTGGTAGCATGAGGAAGTGGCGCCCATCGACTTCCGGGGTAGCAGGGTCGGCATGTTCTAGGAGTCTGTCGGGCAGGTCAAATAGCAAGGTACATATTGATAACGAACTTCATTTTTCGCCGCTGTAAGTTTCTCGCGGCGCTTCCAAGTAAAACCGAATGCTTCTTTATCTTTATTTTTAAGCTTAATTCTCGTC
>JAUXRH010000305.1 GCA_030682075.1 Nitrosomonas sp. | reverse complement strand
CAAATTCCTTTGTTGTTGAGTGATGTGTTTGCCTGACAAATTCACCTCCTTTTTAAGAGGTCACTTTACATGCTTCTAATTTCACTCAACCGGCCAAGTTAATTGTCGTCATACCGGACAGGATAATTGTCGCCTAATAGCTGGTTGTGTTTTGACTATGAAAACATTCTTCTGTTATGGCGCGGCATCCATAGCGAAGCTTCCAGTAATAACTGTTTTGCTTAATATTAGAATAGTCGATATTGAGTATCCATACAGTATTTGAAGGATGCCACAATACTTGGCACAGTTCATGCTTATAACTTATATGAATGGAAAGAAACGCCATTCGTATTACAAACAATCTGAATTAATCTGGAGGTAAATTGAAATGGCTAAAGTACAGAAGTCAACAGACTCATCAAGTCTGGCAGAAGTAGTTGACCGTATCCTTGATAAAGGGATCGTAATCGACGCCTGGGTGAAAGTTTCACTGGTTGGCATCGAATTGCTCTCGATCGAGGCGCGGGTTGTGATCGCATCAGTCGAAACGTACCTGAAGTATGCCGAGGCGATCGGCCTGACGTCAAGCGCGGCTGCGCCAGCATAGCTTCTGGTGTTGCCATAAGGTGGAGGACAGAAACGTCCTTCGCCTTAATGTCGTAATTGATCGGACGCCAAACCAAAGAACCAGGAGGAATATCATGGCCAGCATGACAGATCAGATGAAGGCGGTATCACAAAACATTCTCGCATCAAAATACAACAGGGTATCAGCTATAGATAACCTTATGTCTTATACCGGTGCGCTCCTTTCAACTTATCGCAAAGAGCGGGAAATGGCAACAGCGGCGCAGAATAATGCATTGTCTGGTGAAACCAGGAAATTAGCAAAAAACGTTCAAATGATGTTGCACGAATTCCAGCAAGACCGCATTCAGAAAGGCACGGAAATACGAACCTCGCTAAATGCGGATCGACTTGGCCGAAAACGGGCGACGAACTTTCTGATTGGAGGATTCAGGAGCTTCCGTGACAAAAGCGCTCATATGCAGGCAAAAGACCTGAAAGAATTTGTCTGTGGATTACAAATACAGGTTGGTGGCTTAATCAAGCATGCGCATGACTTGCGTCATGAGAGGGGGCGCGAAACTGCGAAAATGCTCAAGGAAACGATTGTCACTGTTCGTCAACAAACGGATGAAATCGCCGCGCATAGCCGTGAATTAATGAAAGAGTTACAGCACTCGCGCATCGACATGGGCAGGCAACTCGAAAAAGATCTGGCCACAGGCGCGAATGAGCGTCAACACGACGTAAACAGCCTGCTGGATGGGTTCCGTACATCGCGGCACGTACTGCAGAAAGACCTTGCGGGCGCTCAACAAGCCTGGCTCGATTCAGGGAAAATAGCCGAAAAGCATGTCATGCCCCAATTAGAGGTGCAGCAGGCAAAGCTGGGGGCGGAAGTGCCCGATGAGGAAATAGTACTCAATATTATTGAGGATCACCCTGAAGGAATATCTGCATCTCAGATCGGAGAAATAGCAGAGATCAACTCATTGCAAGTTGGCCGCATTGCAGTGGCACTCATTGAAAGCCAGAAAATCTGGAAAGACAAAAAGTTGCGACTCTATTTCCCTCGCGAAGATTCAACTGCCGACGAAACAGAAGGAAATGCATCATGAGCCAAGAAAAATTGACGGTCTTGAGTCTTGGCAGAAAGACGGATTTCGTCGAGACTCCGTATATTCAAAACATCACCCAACGTGCGCTGGACTATCTTCGCGCCGGCTATCCGGTGCATTTCAGCGGCTCATCGGGAACTGGCAAGACGACGCTGGCGATGCATGTGGCGGCACTGCTGGGTCGGGACGTGATGCTGCTTCACGGAGATGATGAATTTGGCAGCTCCGACCTCATTGGCGCGCAATCCGGCTATCGCTCGACCAAGGTAATCGACAATTATATCCATTCCGTCATGAAGAAAGAAGAAAGCATGTCTACCCAATGGGTGGATAACCGACTGACGACTGCCTGCAAGTACGGATTTACTCTTATTTATGACGAGTTCACGAGATCCCGACCAGAAGCCAACAATGTACTGCTTTCAATTCTGGAGGAACGGCTCCTTGAATTGCCTGGCGCGCACGTGGGTGAAAGTTATCTCAGCGTACATCCGAACTTCAATGCCATTTTTACGAGCAATCCGGAAGAATACGCTGGCGTTCACAAGACCCAGGATGCACTCATGGATCGTATGGTCACGATCAAGATCGATTACCCCGATCTCGAAACCGAGGTGGCGATTGTTCATGCCAAATCCGGTCTGTCATTGGCACAGTCCAGATCGATTGTCGATATCGTTCGCGAATTCCGGGATGTCGGCGGAGATGCTTCGCGACTGACCATCCGTGCTTGCCTGATGCTGGGCAGGGTCGTGACAGCTCGAAATGGCGCAGTGGTTGCTGGCGATAAAGATTTCAAAGAACTGTGCTTCGATGTAATAAACAGTAATGGTCAAATAGCAGGCATCGAGAGACTGGATGAGATCATTCAAAAGCACTGCCCATCGTCGCCCAAGCTGGTCATAGTCGATGAAACGGCTCCTGCTACGCCACCACCAGCTCTCAAAAAAGGAAAATCCAACAAGAGGAATTCCCGCGATGGCTAATAACATACGAGGCATACAGCAAGTTCGGACGATGGGCTCCTTGACTGATCAACGCCGCGCTAGAACATCGGCGGGCGCGTTGATGGAAATGTCGGTACTTGAATCCACAAAAGTCAGGCTTAATCTGGATATTGAGCGCACGGAAAGGCACCTCGGCGAAATGCGCCAACGTGTGGCTGAGATTAACGCCAAGCAGCTTCGGCTAAAATCTTTCGTTGATGACCCACAAGGCGAGAAACCAGCCGTTGTGGATAGTTCGGCGTTCCCGATACATTCTCCATCATCGGATGGTCTCATAAAAAGACGCCTGAGTTACTAAAAGTCGATCTTGATCGGAGGGAAATACTATGGAAGCGAGCAATAGACAGGCCGATGCGAACGATGATTTGAAGGTAGAGGAAAAATCGCGCCAATTCAAATCCACGGTGCGTTATGTGTATGCTATCACTGACGATACCATGGAACGCAACTACGGGAAAATCGGCATGGATGGCGCGAACGTTTACACCATATCCCAAGGCGCATTGGCGGTGGTTGTGAGCGATACTCTCAACAAGAAGATCAGGCCTGAACGCCGGAAGTTAACCGCCCATCATGACGTTATTGCGAAGCTCATGGCAGAGCGCACTGTTTTGCCAGCCGCATTTGGCACGATGTCCGGCAGTGCCAAATCGTTGCTGGATATGCTGAAGAAAAATCAGACACTGTTCGACCAGCAATTAAAGCGCGTCAGCGGCAAGGTGGAGATGGGTTTGAATGTCGCGTGGAATATGCACAATATCTCCGAGTATTTCGTAAATCAATATCCAGAACTCGCAGAATCACGGGACGACATGCTCACAAGGAAGGGCGGTCCCACACGCGATCAGAAAATTGAAGTTGGGCGGTTGTTTGCGCAATTGCTGATCCGAGAAAGAGAGGTGCGCACGAAAACAGTTATGCGGGTGCTTTCCCGCCACTGCGCAGAAATTAAACAGAATAAACCAAGGCAAGATCGGGAAGTGATGCGGTTGGCCTGCCTGGTGGACCGAAGTGATCGGGAGAAATTCGAAGAAGAAGGGATATTACTAGCTACCAAGCTGTTTGATGATAACTACACCTTCAAATTCAGTGGTCCCTGGAGTCCCTACAATTTTGTCACTGGTTTGAGGATAAATATATAACGGAGGATATAATGACTGCAAGAACTGTAACTGCAACGCTAGACATTAACACCAGCCTTCCTTCCACGCAGTCGGAATATGCCATTCTCGACCATTTCCTGGCAATGGCACGAGCCTACCGCGTTGAGGGAAGCGTGTTTAATGCGATGGATATTCTCTGGAAGCTAGTAGAAAGCTATCCCGACACACCGCAAGCAGAAGAATCAAAAAATACCCTGCTTGAAATTGCCGTGCAATATGAACGGGATGGATTACGCCATCCCGCCTATGCTATTTATGAACGACTTCTCTAAGCAAAGCATGGAGTGGACCACTCCCACTCGCCAAGGACAGATTTCGATCTGTGAAACTTTGGATCGAGTATTGAATAAAGGTGCCGTGGTAAGTGGCGAAATCGTGATCTCGGTGGCTGACATTGATCTTCTCTATCTCAACGTTCAACTCCTCCTCACCTCGATCGAAACAATCAATGAACTCAAGCAAACTCTCGCGCCACGCGAGCAGGCAACAGAACTGGAGTCAGGCACATGAATACCCTTGATTTTATGAATACAAAGCAAGAAAAGATGGATGCCGACAGTCCTCAGCGTATCAAGCTGGATCCGAACAAGATGAGAAAAGGGTTGGCACAACTGGTATTGACCGTAATCGAACTGCTCCGCCAGTTACTGGAGAAGCAGGCGCTCCGCCGTATGGAAGGCGGTTCTCTGACTGAAGAGGAGGTCGAACGTCTGGGGTTTGCTCTTCTTCAACTGAGCGAGCAAATGGATTGGTTCAGGAAAGAGTTTGATCTCACAGAGGAGGATCTGAATCTCGATCTCGGCCCGCTTGGAAAGCTGCTCTGAACAGGCAAGTCGATTATCGATAATTTATGTAGCTCCTGAAGAGGCCTTAAGGCCTGGCGAAAGCATCGCCTCTTTCAGGCATTTCTTATGTAACTGGAGTACTAAAAATGAGTAATTCACGAGCAAGTATGACGCATGCCGTTGAATCATCGACGCTTGCGGATGTGCTGGAACGGATATTGGACAAGGGATTAGTGATTGCCGGCGATATTAAGATCAATCTTGTAGACGTCGAGCTTCTTACTATCCAGATTCGCCTAGTGATTTGTTCGGTCGACAAAGCAAAAGAAATGGGCATTGACTGGTGGATGACCAATTCCTACCTGAGCTCGACGGCCAAGCAGGAGCAGAAGAAACCCGAGGCGGCGGCCGAAGTCGTGTAATTCTGAATTCGGTCCACGTCTCACCTCGCAGTCGCTGACTATTACCCATACTGGACACCGCCACTTATGGTGCTGCTGTCATGATAGTAAATATCTCGGTTATATCATCTAACCGTTGAATGCCACGCCACAAAGAAATGGTTCCAGGCTCGCCGTCATCTTTTCGACCGATAAAGCCACCTAATTTTGCCATCATACGAATGGCTTTATTCAGAGTTGGTGGCATTTCTGGAGGGCGCGGATTTTTTGTGTGATACACATAGAGCGCCTTCCATTCTTCTTCACGAAAGAAGATTTCGCAGGAGGCATCAGGAGCACAAGCTCGGGGTCACAAGCTCGGGGTCCAAGCTCGGGGTCAGGTCTTACATTTGACATTCTCCTCCCATCCTTTCCGTCTATTTCACGGTCCGGCTCATGGCGGCACGCGCAGAAACCAGAGCAAGTCGGCGCCAGCTCTCGAATCGCGAATTAGAAACAAAGAAGACACCCATCGATCGTTGCCAGCAATCATCTGCTGGCCGTTGTCACTACCGCAGGGTTAAGTCCAGTATTCTGACATGTGGAAAAATCACTATTCCTAACGCGTCAACCCCGCATACAGCACGGGCAATTTCTCCGGCAAGCGCGCGACATGATCGACCACCATATAATGACGCGCACCAAAAATACGTGAGACGTACTGATCCGCCCGTGGGTCCAGGCTCATACAGTAGGTCACAATGCCTGCGCGTGTCGCTTCTTCCACGGCTTTTTTGGTGTCATGACGTAAATATTGCGGGTCACGCACGTCAATGTCGGCGGGTTCTCCGTCGGTAATTACCAGCATCAGTTTTTTGGCGGATTTTTGCAGTTTGAGGTAATGACTGGCATGGCGAATGGCAGAACCCATCCGCGTGGAGAGCTGCCCGGTCATGCCCGCCAGTCGTGCTTTGGGTATTTCATCATAGGGCTGTTCGAAATCCTTATAGCGGTAGTACTCCACATCATGGCGGCCATCCGAACAGAAGCCATGGATGGCAAACGGGTCGCCCACTTTATCGATGGCATTGGCTAATAAGACTGTCGCTTGACGGGTTAAATCGAGAACCGTGAAATCCTGCCCGGCAACCTTATCATTGGTCGATTCCGATAAATCGAGTAGAACCAGTACCGAGATATCACGAATTTTTCTGACGGAGCGCATCATGATGCGTGGGTCTGGCTGCATGCCCATACGCATGTCAATCATGGAGCGAATTGCGGCGTTGATGTCGATCTCGTCGCCATCTTCAAGTTTGCGGATACGGCGCACGCCTTGCGGTTGCATGGCATCCAGTAGAAACTTCATGCGTGAGATTTCACGTTTGTATTGTTTGGCAATGTCATCGATACATTGAATATCGCCCAATTGAGCACGTTTTTCCTGTACCGTTACCCAGGTTGGGCGTTCGAGCTGGATCTGATAATCCCATTCGGAATAGTGGTAGGGCGGTGAAACAGGTTCTTTGCCTTCCGATTCATTGAAAGATACGCCTGCATCTTCATAGGGAAAAAACTCGGTCCCCATGACCCAGATTTCCTGCGCATCATCGCCGGCAAATTCAACTTCCAATTCATTGACAAATTCCATCACGCTTACATGCTTGCGTATTTGCTTGGGCGCATCGTATCCTGCGCTGATGGATTTATTGAAATCGAATTCCTCAAACTCCCAGAAATAGCGGTTATCGTCCAGATAAGGCGCGGTCAGTAGATCTGTGCGGGGATTAAATGGGATGTTCTTTTTTCTAATGCTATGCGCCAGCTGAACCCCGATTTCCCATGAGATAGAATGGCTATCCAGGCTATTCTGTGCCTGGGTAAAAAGGTGGCGACCTTCAACTATCCAGTGATCCAGATCTTGATAGTCTGGGTCCAGCAAGGCGCGTGCCAGGCGATTGAGATAATCGCCGATGCTGGCATTCATTTCAGGCGTGGCGCTGTGTAACACTGACCAGGTCTGGCGCAAGCCCGGAAAGCGGCGGATTGAGAGTGCCTCGATACGCGCATCTTCGATGACGGCAATGACCGCCATTTGCAGGGGACTCATCCCCTCAGCAGAGATCGGTTGTTTGGTCTCGACCAGATGTGCCGCAGCATGGGCAGCTGCTGCGCGATAAACCTCAATGGCCGGGATATCGCCATAATCATCATACGCATCCGGCAGATGAATGAAGTAATGCTCAATAAATGGTTTGTAGCCTTCCCGGGTTTCAAAATCACCCGAGGTTGGCTTCATGAAAAAATCGCGCGCCCATAACGCACGCAGATACATGTTGATACGGCGCTGGATATCGACCAACAAGGTACCTTTACGCTCTCTCTGTAAGACGGCCAGTGATTCCCTTGAATCCAGGCTGAAATACTTGATTTGTTCTTCATAATTGGTGCGGTGGGCATGGGCTCCCCACATGGCCCAGCGTCGCAAACCACCCAGCGTCAATTGCTCAAACAGGACGGCCAGTTTATCGAGCATGGGACGCACGCCACGGGGTGCTTGGGCAATCAGCGTATTGAGAAATTGCAGATAATCAAGGAATAACTGGGCATCACCCAGGCGCTTTGCGGCGGTGGGTGCGGTCGCGAGAATCAGCTCAATGACTGCAGCAGACGTTTTTGAAGCAAGTATCAGCACCAGGGTGGCAAGATCGCCAATAACGTCTTCACCGATCTCTTTAGCGACCTGCGGCGTTTCATCAATCCAGCAGTCCACCAGGCTACGACCCCGGCCTAAACCACGTAATGCAGAAATGCCTTTCAGATAGTTATCCAACCCGCGCGGTGAAAAAATCTTTACCGCTTCAGGCCAAACATTATTTAATAGGGCGACAGATTCTGGCTCCAGGTCTTCCAGTAATTCCTTGTAATCATCAAGACTTATACTCATGCCGTACTCACTTTTTACACAGAATTCATTATCAGAAATGAATTAGCTTCAATTAAAAGAAAGTTGCCACTGCAGCATCCAGCGCATCGCGCATATCCGGGTCATCCGTAATCGGACGCACCAGTGCAACGCGGCAAGCCGCATGTGGATCGACTTTTTTTACGATCAGGCTGCCCGCGTAAATCAACATGCGGGTTGAGATACCCTCGTCCAGTCCATGTCCTTTCAGGTTACGTGCGCGCTCAGCAATAGAAACCAGTTTATCGGCAATATCAGCGGACACGCCGGTTTCATGCGCGACGATTTCACATTCCACATCATGGCTTGGATAGTTGAAATCAAGGGCGCCAAAGCGTTGTTTGGTGGATTGCTTTAGATCCTTCATCAGGCTTTGGTAGCCAGGGTTATAAGAAATGACAATCTGAAAATCCGGGTGTGCGTGGATGAGTTCGCCTTTTTTTTCTAACGGTAATACGCGTCGATTATCAGTCAATGGGTGGATCACGACGGTGGTGTCCTGGCGTGCTTCTACAATTTCATCCAGATAACAGATGGCACCCCAGCGTGCGGCTACGGCGAGTGGGCCATCCTGCCAGCGTGTCCCATTGGCGTCCAGTAAAAATCGACCGACCAGATCCGAGGCTGTCATGTCTTCATTACAGGCTACGGTAATGAGTGGTTTATTTAATTTCCAGGCCATGTATTCGACAAAACGGGTTTTCCCACAACCAGTGGGTCCCTTTAACATCATCGGCATCCTTACCGAATAGGCGGCTTCGTATAACGCTACTTCGTCGGCAACAGGGCGATAGTAGGGTTCTGTGATAACACGGTACTGTTCAATGGTCTCGCTCATAATTAACTCCTGTTTTAACTAGCTTAAAAACATATAGTCAAGTCAAAAAAAACCCCCGGCCCTTGCGGGTGTTGGGGGCTTAGGGTAGTAATAAAGCCCGGTCGCTGTTTAAACGGTCTTGCCTCGGTATATCACCATCGCGGTTCCCTGACTTTGCGAAAAGTTGTCATAGCCGACCAGACGGATGTGGTTATCCGGGTTAGCCTTATGACAAGCTTCTGCCTCAGCCAGAATACGATCGACATCGGTTTCACCAAACATGGGCAGCTTCCACATATACCAGTAAGAATCCATCAGGTATTCTGGTTCTGTATGTTCAATGGCAGGATTCCAGCCTTTTTTAACCAGATATTCCACCTGTTTCCTGATATTTTCAGGCGTCATTGCAGGCAGGTAAGAGAATGTTTCAAATTTACGACTTGCTGGGTCACTGACGCGCGATTTGTAATCGATTACTTCACTCATTGTTTGCTCCTTAAATTCATTTGCAGAGGAAGGAATGCAATATGCTTTCCCCCTTTTGTCTATTATTTACTTGTGGGCCACATCCAGCTTATCAACGGTATCGAATTCAAACTTGATTTCTTTCCAGGTTTCCATCGCAATCTTAAGTTCAGGACTGTGTTTGGCCGCATTGGTCAGAACCTCTTTACCCTCTTTTTCAATTTCTACGCCTTGGTTACGTGCTTCCACGCAGGCTTCCAGCGCGACACGGTTAGCCGCAGCGCCGGCAGCATTGCCCCATGGATGACCCAAAGTGCCGCCACCAAACTGAAAGCAGGCATCATCGCCAAAGATAGCAACCAGTGCAGGCATGTGCCACACATGAATGCCGCCGGAAGCAACAGGAAATACGCCCGGCATAGAACCCCAGTCTTGATCGAAGAACAAGCCGCGACTACGATCTTCTTTGATGAATCGGTCCCGCATGGTGTCAATCCAGCCCAGCGTCGCATCACGATCACCTTCCAGCTTGCCAACCACGGTGCCAGAGTGCAGGTGATCGCCCCCCGACAAACGCAGCACTTTGGTCAACACACGGAAATGAATGCCGTGGTGCGGGTTGCGATCGAGCACGGCGTGCATGGCGCGGTGGATGTGCAACAGCATGCCATTGTTACGGCACCAGTTGGCCAGACCCGTGTTGGCGGTTAAACCACCGGTCAAATAGTCATGCATGATGATCGGCGCGCCCAATTCCTTGGCAAACTCGGCACGTTTATACATTTCTTCCGGGGTCGGCGCGGTGACGTTCAGGTAGTGACCTTTGCGCTCGCCGGTTTCACGTTCAGCCTTTTGGCAAGCTTCCACCACGAATTCAAAACGATCACGCCAGCGCATGAACGGCTGGCTATTGACGTTTTCGTCGTCCTTGGTTAAATCCAAACCGCCGCGCAGGCATTCATATACGGCGCGGCCGTAATTCTTGGCAGACAGGCCCAGCTTGGGCTTGATGGTGCAGCCCAGTAGCGCGCGGCCATATTTGTTGAGGCGATCACGTTCAACTTGAATACCGGCGGGAGGACCGCCACAAGTCTTCACGTAAGCGACAGGGAAACGCACATCTTCCAGACGCAAGGCGCGCAAGGCTTTGAAGCCGAACACATTACCAACCAGCGAAGTCAGCACGTTAACTACGGAACCTTCTTCGAACAGGTCGATCGGGTAAGCCACGAAAGCGTAGAAACAGGTATCGTCACCGGGCACATCCTCGATCCGGTAAGCGCGGCCTTTGTAGTAATCCAGGTCGGTCAACAGATCGGTCCATACGGTGGTCCAGGTACCGGTGGAAGATTCGGCGGCTACTGCAGCAGCTACTTCTTCACGGGGTACGCCCGCTTGCGGTGTGATCTTGAAACACGCCAGAAGGTCAGTAGCCAGTGGGGTATATTCAGGCTCCCAGTAAGTATGTCGATACTCTTTGACGCCTGCGTTATATGTCTTTGCCATAATATTTTCTCTCCAGATTAAATTCCACTCAATCTACCAATTAATGCAGCTAGAAGTGGAGGCAACAGCGTTACAAAACATAACTATTTAAAACAATAATGCGAACTTTAACAATATTTATCCATAACAACAATTCAATATTTCTAATAACTATGATAAGGTTTACCTTATCATTATGCTTAAACTATCTGGTTATGCTACATCTTACCTTGCGGCAATTAAAAGTATTTGAATCTGTTGCCCGTAATTTAAGTTATTCACGTGCAGCCGAAGAACTTCATTTGACTCAACCCGCTGTTTCCATGCAAATTAAACAATTGGAAGGAAATATAAGTCTGCCGCTATTTGAACAAATGGGCAAACGAGTATATTTAACGGAAGCAGGACACGAGCTTTACCGCTACAGTCAGATCATTTCTCAACAACTGGCGGATATGGAAGTCGCCATGGATGAGTTAAAAGGGTTAGAGCGGGGTAAGCTCAATATCTCTGTCGTCAGTACCGCCAATTACTTTGCTCCACATTTGTTAGCAAAATTCTGTCAGCGCTATAGTGGTGTTACCGTCAGTCTGAATGTATCCAATCGTGAAACCGTATTAAAACAACTGGCTGATAATTTGATTGATCTCGCGATTATGGGGCAACCGCCAGAAAACCAGGATATAAATAGCGAATCATTCATGGAAAACCCGCTGGTCATCATTGCGCCACCGACTCATCCGCTCTGTAAAGCGCATAATATTCCAGTAAAGAAGCTGGCAAAGGAAATCTTTCTGGTACGTGAACAGGGCTCGGGCACACGGGGTGCCATGGAACGTTTTTTTGATGCGCATAAAATCAAAATTAATAAAGGTATGGAAACCGATACAACAGAAGCGATCAAGCAGGCGGTTCAGGCTGGAATGGGGCTAGGGATTATGTCGCAGCATACGGCTGAGCTGGAGCTTGAAACAAACCGTCTCAAGATATTGGATGTGCAGGGTTTCCCGATCTTACGTCATTGGCATATCGTAAACCGGAAGAACAAACGACTTTCGGGTGTTGCTCGAACATTCAGAGAATTTCTATTGAAAGAAGCGCCGGGACTAATGTCAAAGTAAACAGGATTAATATTTTTGAGTATTGCTGGCTTTATGTGGCTTGTCGTAAGAAGGGAGCTTTTGATCTTAAGCATCTTTCAAGAAACAATTATAAGTTACTGATTATAAGAAATATAAAAAGAAAAAAGATCTATTTTACTAACTTCATCATGTTTCTTCCTGACGCCTTGCGGTCGAAGGCCGATTACTACGCTAAAAAATGATAATTATGATTTTCTTTTGTTATTAAAAAATACTCGGTTCAGCCCGACAGGAATGTCGACTTTATTTAAAGTCTCAGGACTCTTTACCGTTGATGAATCTATTGTGAATGTTATTAAAAATGACTTGGCCCTATTTTCACTTACATGGTTTCATGGACGAGTAAAGTTGAATTTAATCGCATGGGGTTGAGCTGGATTCAGGATCTAGACCTGAAACAATTTAATTGTCAAGCCTCAATAAAGCAGGATATTTAAATAATCTAAAATGATAAATACACAAACACCGCTAAGAAATAAGCTACTTATCCTGATTGTTGATGACAATGAGTTTATCAGGGAGCTCATAAAGTCATATCTTGCACCAGAGGATTTTACTTTCATTGAAGCCCGGAACGGGGAAGAAGCCATCACAGAGTACCTGAAAAATAACCCAGACGTGGTGTTGATGGACGTCGTAATGCCAAAAATGAACGGGTATCAAGCATGCAAAAAGCTGCGTGAATTGTCTGGAAGCTATTCCCTGCCCATCATAATGATGACTTCACTAAAGGACGATAAAGCGACCAGTGACGCTTTTGACGCACAGGCTACCGACTTTATTTCAAAGCCCATTAGCCGACCACTGCTGATTCACCGGGTTTCACATGCACTGCATATCCGGGATTCTGAGCTTCAATTGCAGGCCAAAAAAAGTCAACTGGCGGCATCGCAGGAGGTCACCGGCTCTGGATATTTTGAGTACAATCCGATAACAGAAAAGGTTCTCTGCTCAGATGCCCTATATTCTCTGCTGGGTCTTGAAAAGAAAGATCAAATTATTTCCCTTGCTGAATTTCTATTACTCACGCAGACCGAAGACAGAGAGACTGTTAAGCAGGCAATCTTAAAAGCTGCTCATGAAGGCGTTGCCTATTTACTGAGTCACAAGATGGTTGGTGCAGAAGGTCTGGAATATATTGTTCAGCATCAGACCATTATTTCACCCATTGGTAAAACTGACAGGTACCATCTACTTGGTACGATTCTAGATATAACATCTACGAAAAACAAAGATATCCTTATCGAGGAACAACAGCAATTCGATACCCTGACTGGGCTACCAAATCGTCAGCAGCTCGAAGATCGATTAACTTTATGGCTTACCCAATCAGATCAGCGTGAAGAGTTATTTGGTATGTTTTTTATCGGACTTGATCGATTCAAGAATATCAACAGCTCTTTTGGGCACCATGCCGCAGACAATATTTTAAAATCGGTCGCAAACCGTCTCAGGGCACATGAAAATGAGGATCTTGTTGCTGCCCGGTTTTCCGGAGATGAGTTTGTCATTATAGCGAAACAGCTCACCTCTAATATTGATGTTGAAGCCATTGCTCAACGTCTTAAAGAGACATTTGCCGAGCATTTTTTTGTTGAGATTCGCGAAGTCTTCATCACGATCAGCATCGGGATTGTTACTTGCCCACTAATTGAATTAGATGAAAAGCAGGTGATTCAGAATGCAGAATCGGCCATGTTTCAAGCCAAGCGCCAGGGGCGCAACCGGCACGAATACTACCGTGATGAAATTGGCAATCAATTCAATAAACGATTGCACCTCGAAACGAATTTGCGCAAGGCCTTGGACAATGGCGAATTCGAGGTTTATTACCAGCCTCAGGTATCCGTGCACAATAGACGCATTATAGGCATGGAAGCGCTTATTCGCTGGAATCACCCTGAATTGGGATTGGTATCGCCTGATGACTTTATACCCATTGCCGAAGAGACGGGTTTGATTGTCCCTATTGGTTCTTGGGTAATGGAATCTGCTGCTCGACAGACAGTGACATGGAGAGATAAGGGATTTGGACTCTTGCGGATAGGGATCAATCTGTCGGCAAAACAGTTTCAGGGCAAGGATCTTGCCAAGGAGGTAGCTGACGTCATCAGTAAGACAGGGATTATGCCACCCAGCCTTGATTTAGAGCTCACGGAATCAGCAGTGATGAACGATATTGGCCGCACCATAGTAATACTTAACCAGTTAAAAGAGATGGGCACTCAGACTTCGATGGACGATTTTGGTACTGGTTATTCTTCCCTGAGTTATTTGCAGCAAATGCCGCTGCATACCCTAAAGATCGATCGCGCCTTTATAATGAATATCCAGCCAGACGGAAGTAACGGGGAGATAGCTAAAGTCATTATCGCCCTGTGCCATGCATTGGGGCTGAATGTTGTTGCAGAGGGTGTTGAAACCGAGGATCACATGAAATTCTTAAGTAAACATGAGTGTAACGAAGCACAAGGATATCTCTTCAGTCGTCCACTACCTGCTGTCGAGATGGAAAAATTGTTGTACTCTATGACTACTCACGTCGAAGAAAATATGACAGAAGATTTCTTATTCTAGGAGTCTGTCGGGCAGGTCAAATAGCAAGGTACATATTGATAACGAACTTCATTTTTCGCCGCTGTAAGTTTCTCGCGGCGCTTCCAAGTAAAACCGAATGCTTCTTTATCTTTATTTTTAAGCTTAATTCTCGTC
>JAUXRH010000303.1 GCA_030682075.1 Nitrosomonas sp. | reverse complement strand
GACGAGAATTAAGCTTAAAAATAAAGATAAAGAAGCATTCGGTTTTACTTGGAAGCGCCGCGAGAAACTTACAGCGGCGAAAAATGAAGTTCGTTATCAATATGTACCTTGCTATTTGACCTGCCCGACAGACTCCTAGGAGCTTGAATTTTTAGAGATGCCCTAATGAATTTTTACTGGCTGAGTGGGTCATATGGTAAAGATGACAATTTAATTTTTTTGAAGAGGGAATAGAATGGTTCGATTACAAATATATAATCTAATATTAATGTTGTCAGTTTTACTCTGTTTTTCCACAAATATTTGGGCTGGCATCGAAAACAAAGCGCTTGTAGCTGAGGCGGGGAAGGGTAGAATCTCTCAGGTACATGAACTGCTTAACAATAACCCGTTTGAGAACGATATATTGAATGCTGCCGTAATGGCTGGTATAAAACGCGGAAATGAACAAGTGGTACAGACATTACTTGATGCTGGTGCAGATGTTGATTTTCGGATAAAGAACAAGTTTACTCCGCTGCTGCAAGCCTCGCAGGATGGTCGACATTTGATTGTGGCGGCATTACTTGCTGCTGGTGCAAATGTAAACGCGACCGCCGAAAACAATATGACAGCCTTAATGTTAGCTTCAGAAAAAGATCGTCGCGAAGTGGCTACATTGTTGCTGGAAGCTGGCGCTGATGTGAACGCCATTAGGGGAGATGGCATTACCGCACTGATGCTGGCGTCACAAGAAGGTCATCGACATATTGTGCAAGCACTGATTAATTCGGATGCAGATGTGAATATTAGTTTAGCTAATGGTGCGACTGCTTTGATGCTGGCGTCACAGCACGGCCATCAGGGCGCAATTTATGCTTTGCTTGCCGCAGGTGCCAATGTTAATGCCAAAGCAGCAAATAAGGCTACAGCATTGGCACTGGCAACAAGATATCGTCATGTAGAAGCTGTACAGCTTCTCAAGAAAGCGGGTGCCAGGTAAACAGCTATTCCCGCTCATACACAGACACAAGGAAAATAAAGCCATTCAGTGGTCTTTAAACTAAAGTTTCGGAGTTCAAAAACTCCATAAAAGAAACTTAATTATTTGATTAGAATAAGAAAGTCGGTCTCACAAGGAGTATAATAATGGTTGTCTTGCAAACAGCCAAAACAACTCAGGAGACCGCGATGAATCA
>JAUXRH010000294.1 GCA_030682075.1 Nitrosomonas sp. | reverse complement strand
TGATCTCCTCGTGACGTTACATGGTATAAACCTCCAGACAATTCTATTCTTAGTGGTCTTGCCATTTTCGAATCCTCTATTTCATTGAATCATAGAATAGCTTATTATATGCAGCATAGCAAGACTTGACCCCAAAGGTGTGTGACCCCAAAGGTGTGTGACCCCAAAGGTGTTCTCATTTGTAATTTCATATCATGAAGAAACATTATTGCCGCTGCGTATCTTAGTGGACAAAGTTGTTACAACATTACAATGCTCTCGTTGCGTGTAGTGAATAAAACGTTCAACATGGAAATGGATTCAGACGCAAAAAGCGCCGCTACGTTCTTTTTCCTGTCGCCAGAAATGGCAGTACTCAATCAAGCTATTTGCTCATCGTGAAGTCGCTCGTCTCTTGGCTGGATCGGCTTGTCTCTGTCACACCGGAACTCGGTCCTTCGATCGATTACTTCCGTGTTTGCGTGTCCGGGACTGATCCTTTGGACATCACGAATTGGATCTTCTCCATCGAACCTCAAGATTATTCCGGTCATAATACCCCACAAGCGACAGGGCCAGAGTCGTGGTCTGTCTTGAGACTGCCAGATACCCTAAAGAACGAAGTAAATCTTGATGATCGGCATCGCCTCGGAGCAGATCTTGCCTGCCTGCTTTCGCTCGCTTTGGATCGCAGGGTTATAGTTCCAGTTGATTTAGCTACACAGGGGCCGCAGCAGCAGGAGAAGATTATCTTTCTACCAATGGCACAAATCGTTGATCAAGATCTTCTGGGGCCGCTTCCAGTCGATGCGAAACAGAGAATTGTCACCTACGCTTCTGCAATTGCCGGTCTTTCTTCTGAAGACCAAGAGATTATCGGAGCGGCGTGCACAGCATACCATGGTGCATTGTTGTTGTTTGATAAAGAACCACGCGCCGCCTACACATTGTTGGTCGCCGGTATTGAAGTTCTTTCGCGTCAATATGGGTCACCGCCAACCGAATGGAAAAACTGGGAAGCTTCATCCAATTGGGACAAACTATTTTCTGCGCAATGCCTGACTGTGGAACAAATTAAAGCAATCCGGGAGCAACTGATGTCTGACAGGCAACTCCGTCTTGGAGCCACATTTCGCGAATACGGTTCAACAAGACCGCGCGACTGCTTCTGGGATAAGCCACTAGAACAATGGATTTGCGGAATCGATGCGAATACGGGAGCATGGTCTCCATCGACCAAGGCATTAACTCGACGAATTGCGGATCTATTACCACGGGATCGAACCATCCTCAAGAATTCGCTTGCTGAGAGCTATAAGCTTCGCTCCTCTGTTGTGCATGAAGCAAAGTGGGTGGAACTAATGACTCTACAACCCATGACACCACAGAACCAAGAAGGAGTGCGCGCTCTTTCGTTCCCGGTTCTTCGTGTGTTGCTTTCTGAGCTGATTTGGATTGAAATAGTCGAACGTACATCTCCTGTCTCTCTGCCAGATTTTCAGCTTCTTCGCCAATTACCAGACACAGGGCGCGCTCAATAATCAACTGCGCCAGACTGCGGCGGGTTTACTGACACAACAGCGCTGCTCTTGTGTATGGTCTTGTCACAGACTGGCGCGGCCAGACTGTGGGTCTTGAATGTAGTTGACGGCGGTTATAAGTTGAGCTACATTGTGGCTCAACTTAGGAGGATTGAGATATGGCTGCTAACACCGTTGTCCGTGCGCGTATTGACGAGCACATCAAAGAAGAGGCTACCGTCGTTCTGGCGGCGATGGGGCTGACTGTTTCCGATGCTTTCCGCATTATGCTGACCCGTATTGCGCGCGAAAAAGCACTACCGTTTGAACCGTTGGTTCCCAACGAAAAAACCATCAAGGCAATGAGGCAGGCGCGTAGCGGTAAGGGGCTGAAGCGTGTAACACTTGAGCAGCTTGCGGACGAGTGGCATAAGGGATGAGGGAGATTTTCCAGCAATCACCGTTCAAGGCCGATTTCAAACGGGTTAGCCGTTCGGGGCGATACAAGGCGGAAGATGTGCTGGGTATCATCGCCATGTTGGCGAATGATGAGCCATTACCGGAACGATGCCTCGACCATGCGCTGACTGGCGAGTGGAAAGATTTCCGTGATTGCCACATCAAGCCCGACCTTGTGATGATCTACCAGAAGCCAGATGATGATCGCTTGGTGCTGGCGCGACTTGGTTCTCATAACGAACTTGGATTGTAGTGGGAACGAATCAAATGAAACGTAATTTGTTTAATGAACTGAGAGAGGGATTCACCGCACTCGAATCTGCACGCGAAGGCAAGATTACCTTGCGCCAGCATGGTGTAGAAAAGAAACCTGCGCCCACCATTACCCCGGAAGAGTTGCTCAGTCTGCGGGAGAAGCTGCACTTATCGCGAGCCGTATTTGCCAGATACCTGCGCACGAACGAACGCACACTGGAAAACTGGGAACAAGGCCGAGCCAACCCGAATGCACAAGCTGCAATTTTGATTCGCATGGTTGAGCGCTACCCGGACACGATTGAGCGTCTGTCCAGTATCTGACCACCAGTTGATAGGCACAAAAGCGATGCGCTTGCGCCGCCAAGGTTAAATTTTGCAAACTATCATTGCTAAAAAACTAATGGGCCTCTCTAAAAATCCAGATTTGCGAGCAGCCGCTTTGCGGCTTGCCTGCTTACCCCGTTTCGTCACAACACTTTGTTACTCGCAAAAAATGTTTCCTTACCTATCAAACATATGCTGCGTTACCATTTTTTACTCGTGCCTCGTTTTGTTTAGAACTTTGAATTTTTAGAGGTGCCCTAATAACCGGATTCAATCGCTTTTTTCTTCATTTTCTCCCATCAATCCAGCGATAGATCTACAGGGTTTTCCCTCACTGCTCAATAACCCGTAAGGAAATACAGACAGCCATTATTTATACCCTTATACTGAATCGGAGAAAGGCATGGAGTAATTAGCCTGTTCAGTCATCAATTTTTAAAGTAATCATTATGGCAAATATCGGTTTTATTGGTCTGGGTATCATGGGTAAGCCCATGGCGGAGCATTTGATCAAGGGCGGGCACCGTTTGTTTCTGCATTCGCGCAGCGGGGTACCGGCGGATTTGGTGGCGCTGGGTGGCCGGGCTTTTTCTTCGCCCAAAGTGGTGGCGCAGTATGCGGATATTATTATCACCATGTTGCCGGACACGCCGGATGTGGAGAAGGTTTTGTTTGGGGAAAATGGCGTTATCGAGGGTCTGGAACCCAATGCTGATCCGGGCAAGATGATTGTGGATATGAGTTCCATCTCGCCGCTGGAAACGCAGCAATTCGCTGCGCGGTTTAATCAACTGGGTTGTGATTATGTCGATGCACCGGTTTCAGGCGGTGATGTGGGCGCACAGAATGCCACGTTAACGATTATGGTCGGTGCGAGTGTTGCAGCATTTGCAAAGGTTAAGCCCATTTTCGAATTGATGGGGAAGAATGTCACGCGGGTCGGCGAAAATGGCGCGGGGCAAATTTGTAAGATTGCCAATCAGATTGTTGTGTCATTAACGATTGAGGCGGTCGGTGAGGCGTTGTTGTTTGTTTCCAAAGCGGGAGCCGATCCGGAGAAAGTGCGTCAGGCTTTGATGGGTGGTTTTGCGGCTTCGCGTGTACTGGAAGTGCATGGGGAACGCATGATTAACCGTCGCTTTGAACCCGGATTTCGTATCGAGTTGCAGCAAAAGGATCTGGATATTGCGTTAGCCAGCGCATCCGCTTTAGGCGTGAGCCTGCCCAATACAGCGACTGTGCATGAATTGTATAATGCGTGTCTCGCGCATGGTGGCGCAAAATGGGATAATTCAGCCATTGTCAAAATGTTGGAAAAATTGGCTAATCACAAAATTCAGAAGCATCCAGAATAATTTCCATGTCTCTTCAAACACTCGTTAACCAGCTGCGGTCTTTTTTGCCTCCTGAAGCGGTATTGCATGAAACCGAGGATTTGAAACCCTACGAGTGCGATGCTTTGTCGGCTTACCGGCAATTGCCGATGGTGGTTGTGTTGCCGCGAACGGAAGAACAAGTCATCAAAGTTCTGCAACTTTGTCATGCGATGAAAATACCGATTGTAGCGCGGGGTGCGGGCACGGGTTTATCAGGCGGTGCTTTGCCGCATGCTGAAGGCGTTTTGTTGTCACTCGCCAGGTTAAACCAGATCATTGCCGTGGAGCCACTGGCACGCATGGCGCGTGTTCAGCCTGGTGTCAGGAATCTGGCAATCAGTGAAGCGGCTGCGCCGTATGGTTTGCACTATGCGCCGGATCCATCTTCTCAAATCGCCTGCTCGATTGGCGGTAATGTAGCGGAAAATTCGGGGGGTGTGCATTGCCTGAAATATGGCCTCACTGTGCATAACATTCTCAAATTGCGGGTTTTGACCATTGAAGGCGAATGCCTGGAAATCGGCGGTGAAAGTCTGGACAGTGCCGGTTATGATTTGCTCGCACTGATGACGGGCAGTGAAGGCATGCTGGGTATCGTCACTGAAATTACGGTGAAACTGATTCCCGTGCCGGAACAGGCGCAACTGGTGATGGCCGCGTTTGATGATATTCACAAAGCAGGTAACGCGGTGGCGAATGTGATTGGTGCGGGTATTATTCCGGCAGGTATGGAAATGATGGATAAAATCACCATCCATGCGGTGGAGGAATTTTTACATGCAGGCTATGATCTTGATGCAGCGGCTATTTTGCTGTGTGAGTCCGATGGCAGTACCGAGGAAGTGGCCGACGAGATCGGACGCATTCAGGCCATTATGCAGCAAAGTGGCGCGATCAAAATCAGTACCTCACGCAACGAAGCCGAACGGTTAAGTTTCTGGGCGGGACGTAAAGCGGCGTTTCCGGCAGCAGGCAGGGTTTCGCCGGATTACTACTGCATGGATGGCACCATTCCGCGCAAGCATCTGGCCGATGTGCTGTGCGGGATTGAGAATCTTTCTCAGGCATATGGTTTGCGCTGTATGAACGTGTTTCATGCTGGAGACGGTAATTTGCACCCACTGATTCTTTATGATGCCAATCAACCCGGAGAACTGGAAAAAACCGAAGAATTCGGCAGTAAAATACTGGAAATGTGCATCCGTGCGGGTGGCACGATCACTGGCGAGCATGGCGTGGGTATGGAGAAGATTAATCAGATGTGTTTGCAATTTAAAACGAGAGAACTGGAAATGTTCCACGCGATAAAGGCCACGTTTGACCCGGAAGGGCTGTTAAACCCTGGCAAGGCGGTCCCAACCTTACATCGCTGTGCGGAACTCGGTGCCATGCATGTGCATCGGGGTGAGGAAAAATTCCCTGAATTGCCACGGCTTTAGAACCCATGCAAATCCTGATTGATCACTTGGCGACCACCCTGCATACCGCAGCGGAACGTAAAACACCTTTACAAATACACGGTGGCGGCAGTAAAGCCTTTTATGGCAATCCAGTCGCGGGGGAAAATGTTGACGTGCTGGATGTTGCAACCTACAGCGGCATTATTGATTATGATCCCACCGAACTGGTAGTGACTGCACGTGCCGGGACGCGTCTGGCGGACCTTGAAGCCAAGCTCAATCAACAAGGCCAGATGTTGGCATTTGAGCCGCCTCATTTTGCCGCAGCGGCCACATTGGGAGGCTGTGTTGCGACTGGGCTATCTGGTCCGCGCCGGGCTTCGGCCGGTGCGGTACGTGATTTTGTGCTGGGGGTACGGTTGCTGGATGGCATGGGTAGTGATTTGCATTTTGGTGGGCAAGTCATGAAGAATGTGGCCGGTTATGATGTATCACGTCTGCAGGTGGGTGCAATGGGAACGCTGGGCATCTTGCTTGAGGTTTCACTCAAAGTATTGCCACAACCGCAATCCGAACGGACTGTCCGCATGCAAATGAATGAAACGGAAGCGATCCAGAGAGTGAATCAATGGGCGGGCAAGCCACTGCCCATTTCTGCAAGCTGTTTTTGTGAGGGTGAACTGACTGTGCGCCTTTCAGGTGCAGAATCAGCCGTGCACGCAGCCCATGCAAAACTTGGGGGTGAGGAATTAGCGGAAGGCAAATCTTTTTGGGAATCCGTGCGTGAGCAAACGCATGCTTTTTTTCAATCGGGAAAAACACTTTGGCGTTTATCCATCAAATCAACCACCCCTCCGGTATCGCTACCCGGTCAGCAATTAATAGAGTGGAACGGCGCGCTTCGCTGGTTAGTCAGTGACGAGGGGGTGGATGCCGAAACGATACGGACGGTGGCAAGCAACGCGGCAGGCCATGCCACACTGTTTCGAAGCGGTGAATCACGCGCCGAAGTATTTCATCCGCTCGCCCCGGGCATGATGAAGATCCACAGATTATTAAAGCAAAAATTTGATCCAGTAGGAATCCTCAATCATGGCCGACTTTATCCAGAGCATTTAAATGCAAACCAATCTCGCTGATTTCATTAAAAATTCCTCCGAAGGAAAAGAAGCAGACGCGATACTTCGCAGTTGTGTACATTGTGGTTTTTGTTTGGCCACTTGCCCGACTTACCAGTTATTAGGTGACGAGCTGGATAGTCCGCGTGGACGTATTTATCTGATGAAGCAGATGCTGGAAGGTCAGCCCGTTACCCAAAAAACCCAGTCACATCTGGACCGTTGTCTGACTTGCCGTGCCTGTGAAACCGTTTGTCCCTCCGGTGTACGCTATGGTGAATTGATCGATATCAGTCGTGGCATCATCGAAAAACAGGTGAAGCGGAGTGCCGGGTCTGATGTGTTACGTTACACCTTGCGCAAGGTTCTAACTAATGACCCTATATTCACATCACTGCTTAAATTAGGACAAATGGTTCGTCCACTGCTACCAGACAGTTTAAAGAAAACAATCCCAGCAAAAGCACAGCCTGCAAAAATATGGCCGGTGGCGCGACACAAACGCAAAATGTTGATACTCGATGGGTGTGTGCAGCCTGCGCTGGCGCCTAATATTAATGCAGCCTGCGCACGCGTGTTGGATCGGATGGATATTTCACTGCTGAAAGCAGAAAAAGTTGGTTGCTGCGGCGCGATTTCTTACCACCTCAATGCCCAGCAGGAAGGTCTGGATTACATGCGCCGCAACATTGATGCCTGGTGGCCATTGATTGAGCGAGAAGAAATCGAAGCCATTGTTATCACCGCCAGTGGTTGCGGTGTGACCATCAAAGAATACGGCCATTTATTGCGTCATGATGTGGTCTATGCAGAAAAGGCGGCTCAAATTTCGACATTTGCCAAAGATATCAGTGAAATTCTTTATGCTGAACTTGAATATATTGAACGACTTTTTGATAAACAATGGCTTAGTAAGAATAAATCAAAATTATCCTTCCATTCCCCATGTACCCTTCAACACGGACAACAAGTACGTGATGTGGCTGAAAAAATCCTGATGACCGCTGGTTTTGAATTAACCTTTGTTCAAAATGCCCATCTTTGCTGTGGTTCGGCAGGTACTTATTCAATACTTCAGCCAGAATTGTCTCAACAGCTCCTGAAAAATAAAGTGACGGCACTGGAATCAGGCAATCCAGAACGAATTGCGACTGCTAATATCGGTTGTCTGATCCACTTGCAGGGCGGTACATCGTTGTCGGTCAGGCACTGGGTGGAACTGCTGGATGAGAAGATATCTGACTATTCTGAAATAACAATCTTGTAATAACTAAAGGTGAAAAAAGTACGGTAGCATAGATAAGTGCAGGCTGATTAACATATTTGAACTATGGTGCCTGCTCCAATCACGCCTTCATTGCGTTTTGTAAGTTCAACGGCACGGTATAAACTGCACTTCCAGTGCGCGACATTAGTCAAATTAATGACAAGGCCGAACGCGTTAAGATAATTATCATGACTAGTAAAGGAAAAGCTGTGCCTCATAGCAGGCAATTGATTGCTATAAGAATTATTAAATATATGCGGGCATTAAAAATAAAAAGCTATCTTGTAAAATAAGAGATATTTTGCTGTTTAAGTTGACTGATAGCACCAGGTGATTGTGCTGTTTCAGGGCCGTCAGAAAGTGATTGTTTTTCAATTCGATTAAAATTTTGAATTGATTTGTTATACAATCCCGGGCTGATTTGTTCAGGTAAGATTGTTGAGTAAATATGCATTGAGTTGGTTCACAGATGATAAATTGGAGAGATTATGAAGGAAGCATTTAGTTGTGGATGGGTAACAAAAGTGGGTGGTGCTGTATTGGTATCGTTACTGGCGCTGCCTACGCATGCGCAGTTAATGCTCGCTCATGAAGGACATCATGACGCCGGTGGTTGTGTAATCAATACAGGTGAATTTCCGGTAGCATTTAGTGCCTATGAAGTACCTGATAATGATTTGCCACCCTTGCATGCATTTTGCAAAAATATCCCAAATCCAGGCAAAGTAAATTTGACCGTTGAACTGTCAGATTGGGATTCTCGTGAGATATTGTTGGCTGCGCGCTTGTTAAAAGTTGGGCATGAAGGTCATGAGGCGGCACATGGAGATACTGCAGCGCACAGTCAAGTGGACAGTAAAGAGGTTGCCGGACATGATATGGGTGAGCATGATGAACATGCGGGGCATGGTGAAACAGCGCATAAAGTAAGTGAACACGGCATTGTATACATGCCGCCACAACAGCATCGTTCAGGAATTATCGTAATGTCCGCAAATCTTCCAGAAAAAGGCGATTATGAAATTTTACTGGAAAGACATGATGATGCCGGTAAAGTGACTGTTGCCGCGCGCGTTCCATTTAGCGTGGGTGGCAGCGGTGGTCATGGTGGACATGGCGGTGGTCTAGGTACGCTGGAAATTATAATGTTGTTGGGAGCAATCGGTGGTGGTGCGTTTTATTATATGTACCAACGTAAAAAATCAGCGGAGGGGGTGTCAGATAAGTCTTGATTCTGTCAGGATTTGTTTATTCTGACGCTATAGTTGGCTGAATTATCTTGACAGTGAATAGATGACTAAGTAGTCTGGTGTCTTGACAGGTAAGAAGGATGGATCTTTACGTAGAAGAAGAGTGGGCGAAGAAACCACGGCTATGGAAAAGGCGAAGAAGAAGGAACGTGAACAATT
>JAUXRH010000279.1 GCA_030682075.1 Nitrosomonas sp. | reverse complement strand
CTACTGCGCAAATGGGACAAGCGGTTCATATTACCCTGATTTTTCGTTGCATAGAATGACTATGCGCCTCAAAATCCGGCCAATCTATCCTCGCTTTCCCACTTTGCTCGCTACGATCACTTAAGTCCGACAGACTCCTGGAGTAATACTCGGCAAATATTGTTTTAGGCAAATATACGATTAATACGTTCCAGTGCAGTCTTCAGATTGTCCATTGAGGTCGCAAAAGACAGGCGTATATAACCTTCGCTACCAAATGCGGAACCTGGAACAATTGCAACTCCAGCTTTTTCCAACAGATACTCACTGAACGCAATATCATTGTATTCTTTTAGTATTCCCTTATTATACAGATCAGCGATTGCTTGTCTGGTATCAGCGAAAGTATAAAATGCACCATCAGATAATAGGCACTTAATTCCCGGCATGGTGTTAAGTTTTTCGGTAACAAAAAAGTTGCGTTCTTTAAAAGCAGTTACCATTGGTGCAATGCAAGATTGGTCGCCTCTAAGCGCAGCTTCTGCAGCTACCTGAGAGATGGAGGTTGGATTAGAAGTGCTTTGTGATTGTATATTTTCCATCGCTGTAATGATATTTTCTGGTCCACCACAGAAACCAATGCGCCATCCGGTCATCGCATAAGCTTTTGAAACACCATTCAGTACAACTGTTTGCGCATATAAATCAGGGCAAGCATTAAGTATATTGATAAATTTTTCTCCTGATAACATAATATGCTCGTACATGTCATCTGTTGCAATGATGATATTTGGATGTTTTCGTAGTACTTTACCTAATTCCTGGAGTTCCTTCAGGGAATAAACGCTGCCTGAAGGATTGCTCGGGCTGTTAATGACAAACATCCTGGTTTTTGGTGTTATGGCTTGTTCCAGCTGTGTTGCTGTTATTTTGAAACTTTGTTCAATACTTGTTTCAATAAATACAGGTTTGCCCTCAGCGATGAGCACGATATCCGGGTAGGACACCCAATATGGTGCGGGAATAATAACTTCATCACCGGGGTTGATGATGGATAAAGTCAGGTTGAAAAAGCTTTGCTTCCCGCCACACGATACCAAGATTTGCTTGGCGCTATAATCAAAACCATTTTCGTGTTTAAATTTGGCAATGACCGCACTTTTCAGTCCAGGGGTGCCCCCTACGGCGGTATATTTGGTAAAGCCATTATTTATCGCTGCAATGGCGGCGTCCTTGATATGCTGTGGCGTATCAAAATCTGGCTCACCTGCACCGAGTCCGATGATATCTTTTCCCTCAGCTCTGAGCCGCGCAGCACGGGCAGTTACGGCGAGTGTGGGGGAGGGCTTAATGGCTTGAACGCGATTTGAGAGTCTCACGGGAAATCCTTATACTAATGTAGGGAAGCTCTAGAGGGCATCTCTAAAAATCCAGATTTGCGAGCAGCCGCTTTGCGGCTTGCCTGCTTACCCCGTTTCGTCACAACACTTTGTTACTCGCAAAAAATGTTTCCTTACCTATCAAACATATGCTGCGTCACCATTTTTTACTCGTA
>JAUXRH010000277.1 GCA_030682075.1 Nitrosomonas sp. | reverse complement strand
ATTATCAGGCATATCGCTTTAAACCTGATAAAGAAAGAGAAAACATCAAAAGTTGGCGTGAAAACAAAACGCTTAAAGGCCGGTTGGAATAATGATTATTTGCTACGGATTATTGGCGTGATTTAAGCCCGATTGCCCTGCAGACTCCTAGGCTGCAATATGTTTTTGCTGTTGCGTGGGTATGGCCACCGATTATCCTCTTGGAAAATGTTTGAGGATATTACAATCAATGGCTCTGTTTTAGAGGGTGGCGTTGGACGCTTACGAACCAGGATCGTCTGCTGGACAACGCGATGTTCTGGCACTTCTTTGCCGGTGCCAGGCAACTGGCGGAATTGAGTGACGGCGATGCAGGATTTGCAGGAAATCGCCAGAAATTGCACAAAAAATGAGCATTTTGGATAAAAAAGATCCGAAAAAACGATAATATTGCGAGCGATATTTTAAAAACGAAATTTCAGACTGAGAGTGCTGTATTTTTCAACGGACTGCTAACGGCTTAGGGTTTTAACCCGTGGATGAATCCCTGATTTTAATGCACTAATGGCTTCTTGTGGGCTACTTACGATGATTTTAAGCGGACATAAATAATAGCGGGCAAGTTCACGTTGCGCATAAAACTGGGGAAGATTTTCCATGAGTTGCCATTCGGTGATATGCGATTTGGCCCAGGTGCCATCATCGCGACCCAGTGCATAGCGTTTTCGTTCTTTTGTTTCGCACCGTATGCCTTCAAAACTGACATTCATCGCACCTGTTGATGATTTGACTACCAAGCTGTAACGAGCGACGCCATCTGTGCCAATCTGGATCGATTTTGCATCCACAAAGTATTGATTATTTGTGACAGGACCCGAATTAAACGGTAAAAGATTTTCTGGTTTTGGATAGGCAGGGAGTTGTGCCTGAAGTTCAATCCATGTTTTTTCACTATCAAATCCATCCTTGAAAACTTCGTTACCCGCACAGGCGATCACTGTCAAGGTGCATAGCAGGAGTAAAAACCTTTTCATCGGGACCTTAAATCATTGAGCAAGGAATGGCGTACCGCTTCATCCACTGAATCGATGGCTGCTTGATAGTTTGGATGATCAACACTGATACGCAAAGATGCGTCTTGTTGCAACGCCTGGATCATCGCCTTCGTCAGCTCGAAACGAAGAAAATGAACAGCGGATGTTTTTTCTTCAGTTTCTCGTGCCAGGTCTTCATCCGTTATGGGAAAAACCGGGTCCTGTCCCGCGACCTGAATGCAGACCTTTTTTTCAATACCGACTAATGTAGCCAGCTTCGCGGCACGTTCGATGGGATCAGTATATTCAATCATCATCGTAGCTTTCCAGTTACTGCCTTCCGGAAGAAGTGGGGTATAGGCCTCTAATTCCTGGCATATGCCTTCTTCGTCAAAAATCTTTTCTACCCGTAACATTTCCTGGATCTGATAGCGAATCGTTAATTCATCTTCAAAAATCAGGGTGATATTCTCCCCCAATCTGATTTTTCGATGCTTTTTGTGTGCCATTACCTGGGTACGGAATTCCTGTCGTACCTTGGCATAAGCTTCTAATGTTAAGAGACTGTCACGTGTAATTTTAGTCATCTGGTTTTCTTGAGGTGTGGTGGTGGCATCTGCGGCGCTGGATTGTTCCGTTCTGTCGCCGTAAGCCAAGCGGATCAAGGTCAAAGGGTGTAATTTCTGCACTTTATTTCCGGCCATACCCTGCTGGATGTGGCGTGCCGCAATGGCGCAGTCAGAACTGATGTAATCGGGTTCTGCTGCAGCCATTTGTTTAAAAACGGGTTTGCCGATCTTCATTGAGTCAGCAAAATATTCACGCTTGACGCCCCAGGTGCCATCATGACCCGAACAGCGTTCGACGGTATTCACTTTGGTGCCGGGAACAAGCTCCAGTACGTCTTTGGTTTTCTTGCCAATATTTTGTACGCGCAAGTGGCAGGGGACATGATAGGACACGTTACCTAACGATTGTTTGAAATCTGTTTTCAGCAGATTATCCTGTTTTCTGAGGATTAAATATTCAAACGGATCAAACATTGCGGCTGCGACTGCTATAACATCTTCATCATCTGGAAACAAGAGTGGGAGCTCCTGTTTATACATCAACGTACAGGAAGGAACAGCTGTCAGGATAGCATAGCCTTCTTTGGCCAGTTTAAGCAGATAAGGAATATTTTTATTTCTAAGTTTTTCAACGGTTTCCAGATCACCCAGCTCTAGTTTAGGCATGCCGCAACAGGCTTCTTTTTCGACCAAACGTGTTGGAATTTCGTTGTATTCAAGAATCTTTAACAGATCATGACCAATGCCGGGCTCGTTATAATTGATATAACAGGTCGCATAAATGGCAACCTTACCTGATGTTCTGGCACCATCTCTAACCGGAAATAAGTTATTTGGTTTGGCATTTTGTCGGAATTTTCGGCTATCGTATTCGGGTAGCTGTCTGTCTGCATGGATACCTAACATGGAGTCCATTATTTTACGCGTAGCCGGTGTTTTGTTGATGGCATTTACCGTTGCAACAACGACAGGAATTGTCACCAGCTTACCTACAAGATCGGTACTGGATAAAAGCTTGTCACGAAAACTGGCCCCTTCCTTTTTAAACTTGACCGCTTTGGCGCGTAACATCAGATGTGGAAAATCGACATTCCATGAGTGCGGTGGAACATAAGGGCACTTGGTCATGGCGCACATATCGCAAAGATAACAGCGATCGACTACTTCCCGGAATTTGTGTTTCTCTACACCATCAATCTCACCTGTTGTCCCTTCATCGATAAGATCAAACAAGCGTGGAAACGCCGTACATAGGTTAATGCATCGCCGACATCCCTGACAAATGTCAAAGACTCGCTCCATTTCATTAAGCAGGCTGGTGTCATCATAAAAATCAGAATTCTTCCAGTCAATTGGAAGACGTTTGGGTGCTTCCAGACTGCCTTCACGATTTGTCATAGGAGTAAAATAGGAAAATAGAAAGGTAAAGCTTGAAAATAAAAGGGGGTTTACAGAATAAATACAGCGCCTGTAAACCCCTTATTTGTCACACAGAATGACTTAGCAATGCGTGTAACGTAATTTAGTCAATGAAACTGTCCAGCGCGCGCTGAAAGCGATTAGCATGTGAGCGCTCAGCCTTGGCTAGCGTTTCAAACCAGTCGGCAATTTCATCAAAACCTTCATCTCGTGCCGTTTTGGCCATGCCGGGATACATATCGGTATATTCGTGGGTTTCACCGGCAACCGCTGTTTTCAGGTTGTCGCGTGATGAACCAAATGGAAGTCCGGTGGCTGGATCGCCACATGCTTCCAGATATTCCAGATGACCATGAGCATGACCTGTTTCACCTTCAGCAGTAGAACGAAATACCGACGCTACGTCATTCTGACCTTCAACATCTGCTTTGGCTGCGAAGTAAAGATAACGACGATTAGCCTGTGATTCTCCCGCAAAAGCTGCTTTCAGATTCCCTTCTGTTTGAGATCCTTTGAGTTCCATGACTTTCTCCTTTTAACGAAACATGTTATTGATTTATTATTATTTTTGATTCAAACCTTTAGGCAAAAGTTTGTTTGATAATTTTCCGCACGTAGGCACAACCTGGAAGCCAATTACGAACGGTCTATTTCATCTAAACAGACTATCGAAGGGCTTCTCTCTTGTCAACTATTGAGTTGCAGGCTTGCCTAAAAGCCAATAGATGCCATGAATTTAAGGGTGCCTCTAAAAATCCAATTTTGCGGCTTGTCCGCTTACTCCGTTTCGTCGCAATACGGCGTTGCCCATAAAAAAATTTCTCTTACCTATCAACCATATGCTACGCTCAAATTTTTTCTTGCGCCTTGTCTTGCCTGGAAACTTGAATTTTTAGAGATGCCCTTAATTCTAATTTAGCTATCCATATGGGTCTGAAACACTAATCCCGCGTGTTCGCGCAATTTATGAAACTGGATCGATTCCCAATTTTCCTGCGCAACACTTAATTCAGCACCATAGGACGCCAGAAAAGTGGGAGCATCAACCGCATCGTAGGCAATACGGTGCGTATTGGCATTAATAAACCGTTGTAACTCACGTGGGTCATCCGCTGTTATCCATCGTGCGATTTGATACTTGGCGGGGGCTATCCGCGCTTCGACGCCGTATTCATGCTGGAGCCTATGGGTGACAACTTCGAATTGCAGATTGCCCACGGCACCGAGCAATAGAGTATTCCCAATGTGCGGCCGGAATACCTGGATTGCACCTTCTTCACCTAATTGAGTTAACCCCAGTTTGAGTTGTTTGCTCCGCATAGGGTCTGCAATCTCAACCGTCTGAAAGATTTCCGGGGCAAAGAAGGGTAGCCCGGTAAATTGCAGGGCTTCACCTTCAGTCAAGGTGTCGCCCAGTTGCAGTGTGCCATGATTTGGAATGCCAATAATATCGCCAGGATAAGCAATATCGAGCAGTTCTCGTCGTTGTGACAAGAAAGAAACGACGGTGCTGGTGCGAATATCCTTGCCACTGCGAACAACCTTCAGATTCATTCCACGTTTAAATTGTCCTGAACAGATACGTACAAAGGCAATACGATCTCGATGTGAAGGATTCATGTTGGCCTGTATCTTGAATACGACGCCAGAAAATTTTTTCTCTTCAGGCTGTACTTCTCGTTGCAAGGCTTTCCGAGATCCAGGTGACGGTGCCAAATCAACCAGTGAATCAAGGACTTCACGTACACCAAAGTTATTAATTGCAGAACCAAAAAATACAGGTGTTTGTTGACCTTCGAGGAATGCATTTCGGTTAAATGTGGTTGAGGCCCCTTTTATCAGATCAATCTCTTGTTGTGCATCGGTAAGGCTTGCGCCAAAACGTTCGGCAATGACGGGATCATCAAAATTTGTAATCACTTCATCATCATTACTTACACGATCTTCACCCGGCTGGAATACCCGCATACAATTACGTCGTAAATCAAAAACTCCATGAAAGTTACGTCCCATACCGATGGGCCAGGTAAATGGTACAACGGACATGCCAAGTGTTTGTTCTATCTCGTCAATGAGTGTAATAGGGTCGCGTACTTCACGATCCATTTTATTTATGAAAGTAATAATTGGGGTATTACGGGCACGACATACATCCAGCAGACGTAACGTCTGAGCTTCTACCCCATTGGCAGCATCAATTACCATCAACGCGGCATCAACCGCCGTTAATACTCGATAAGTGTCTTCCGAGAAATCCTGGTGCCCCGGTGTATCCAACAAATTAATGACGCAGTCGCGATACTCTAGTTGCATAACGGAACTGGCGACCGAAATACCTCTTTGTTTCTCAATTTCCATCCAGTCTGAGGTGGCATGTCGACTTGCTTTGCGCGCTTTAACGCTGCCGGCAATATGAATTGCACCGGCATACATGAGGAGTTTTTCTGTCAGTGTTGTTTTACCCGCATCCGGGTGAGAAATGATGGCGAAGGTGCGGCGACGCGCCACTTCATTGTTAATTGTCATGATATGAGGAATCTTGTGCCTGTGAATAAAGGTAGCATTGAGCTGTATGAGTAGGTTGAAATATCGTTGTTTTAGGATAGGTCTGACGACATACGGGCATGACATAGGGGCAGCGCGTATGAAAATGACAGCCGGATGGGGGTGCTGCGGGTGAGGGCAGGTCGCCTTTCAAGCGAATAATTGTGCGCTTGTCTTTAACATCGACTTCCGGAACGGCGGATAATAGCGCCTGCGTATAGGGATGCTTTGGATTTCGCAGCACATCGTCGACCTTACCTCGTTCGACGATTCTACCCAGATACATTACCGCGACATCGTCAGCAATGTATTCGACTACCGAAAGATTATGAGTAATAAATAAATAAGCCAGTCCCAAACTATTTTGTAGCGATTTTAGTAAATTCAAGATCTGTGCTTGTACCGATACATCCAGCGCACTGGTCGGTTCGTCACAAATCAGTAATTTTGGATTAACTGCCAGAGCACGGGCAATCGCAATACGTTGACGTTGCCCACCAGAAAACTCGTGCGGATAACGCCATTTAGTTTCGGGTGGTAATCCAACTTGTTGCAATAATTTATCCAGCGCAATTTCATCAACCGGGCTATTTAATGCGTTTATCCCTTCTTTTATTATATCAATAATACGCATTCTTGGATTCAGCGATGAGTATGGATCCTGAAAAATAATCTGGAATTCGGCACGCCTTGAGCGTAACTGTTTCCGCTCTAGTCCAACAAGTTCCAGTCCATTGAAAGATACGCTACCTGCGGTTGGTTTGATTAATTGCAGAATACTTTTACCCACGGTCGTTTTGCCACAACCAGACTCTCCAACCAGCGCCAGAGTTCTACCTTGCGCAATGGTTAATGAAACCCCATCCACGGCCATCACATTTCCCACGATACGTTTCATTAATCCCTTGCGAATAGGGAAGTGCACTTTGAGGTTGGTAACCAATAACAAGTCAGCAGCTTGACTGTCAGGTGCAGAGTAAAAGGGTTGCTCAGCTATAGTTTGCGTCCCTGCGCCGATAGAACTTCGTGTTCTGGCTTTCTCATCAATACTGAAAAGATGACATTTGACATAATGATTGCCGGGTAATTCATACCAAGTCGGTATGGTTTGGTGACAGTGATCCCAAGCCTGGTCGCACCGGTCAGCAAAACGACAGCCGGTAAATTCCTGTGACAGAGAGGGAACATTTCCATTGATGACCGCTAATCCCTGATCACGTCTACTTTTGCCGGGTAACGAGGCAAACAGCTTCTTTGAATAAGGATGGGCGGGGTTATGAAAAAATACTTCCCGGGTGGCAGTTTCAATAACTTCACCCGCATACATGACCGCGACTCGATGGGCCATTTCTGCCACTACACCAAGATCATGTGTAATAAGCAAGATCGCCATGCCACTGGCTTGCTGCAGATCACGCATGAGGTCAAGTACCTGCGCCTGTATGGTGACATCGAGTGCCGTGGTTGGTTCGTCAGCAATCAGTAGTTCGGGTTCGCCTGCCAGTGCGATGGCAATCATCACCCGTTGTTTCATTCCACCAGAGAATTGAAAAGGATAATCATTCATACGACGCGCAGCATCCGGTATGCCGACCTGATTTAATATTTCCAGAATACGTGCGCTTACCGCAGCGCCGCGTAAATTGAAGTGTCGCTGTAACACCTCGCCAATTTGCTCGGCGATGGTCATGACCGGATTAAGACTTAGCATCGGTTCCTGAAAAATCATACTAATACGTTTGCCACGTATCGTGCGCATGTCGATTTCCGGCAACAAGAGCAGATCTTCATTACCCAGTTTGATTTCGCCTGCCACTATTTCACCTGTGTCTGGCAATAATCGCATGATAGAAAGTGCCGTCATGGATTTGCCACAACCTGATTCGCCCAATAAGGCAAATGTTTCGCCTTTAAAGATATTTAGCGCAAGTCCATCCACTGCACGAACGGGTTCAGTGTCAGTATGAAGAATCGTCTCAAGGTTTTTAATCTGCAGTAAGAAACTCATGAAGGGGGTATATGCTTTGTTTCGGGTAATGATGAAGCTGAGGTGTTTACGTTAATCGGGCTGGCTATTATCTTATCTTTATTGGGGCGCAAGAAACTTGTTTTTCTCGATAATGTTTTAGTCCGTGGATTAAAGGCATTCTGCACGGCATCTGCAAAAAGATTCGCACTGAGTACCAAGGTGAACATAAAACCAAATGCTGCTACCAATGTCCACCATACCATTGGCTCACGAGCCATTTCCAGACGTGCCGCATTGATCATGGTGCCAAAACTAATCATTGAAGGATCAACGCCAACGCCAACATAGGAGAGCACCGCCTCAGCCAGAACCAACCCACTAAAATCCATAACGGTGGCAATCAATACAATATGCATAACATTTGGCAGAATATGACGACTGATGATGCGCCAGTGAGAAACACCAAATGCATGTGCTGCCTGAATGTACTCCATCTCGCGCAACTTTAAGGTTTCTCCCCGTAACAGGCGACAAAGTCCCGTCCAACTGGTCACGCCAAGTATGATGCAAAGAAATAATAAACGCAGATCGGCACGTTCAGCAGTTGTTTCAAACAGGTCAGGATGCGTTTCTATATATACCTGCAGCATGAGAACCGCCGCTGCAATCAGCAGCACACTGGGAATTGAATTCAGCGTCGTATAGATATATTGAATGACATCATCGACCCAACCCCGGAAATAACCGGCAGTAATGCCTAGAAGTAACGCAAATGGCAACATGATGAATGTGGTCAGTGCGCCTATTACCAGCGCAGTTCGAATACTTTTGAGTGATTGATAAAGAATATCCTGTCCTACCTTATCGGTACCCAGTACATGATAATACGGCGCTAACATTAATACTGCGCCGAGTAGAGTGAGTATGATCGCAAGCGTAATAAGCACGGCACGCCACGGAATTTCAGTTGTACCATGCCCTATGGCAGTCAGTGACTGCATAAAACTTACATGATGGCGACGCGCTAATAATATACTTAAACAGACAAGTGTCAGACACCACAGAAAAAGGCCCAATCCGGTGCCAACGGCTGCCCGCCAAGTTATATCATTAAAACGTTGTGTCTCGGGGTGCTGTAAGTGCGCGCCACCAAATTCAAGTCGAGCAAATTCACGCACGAGTCTACCATCGGGTAGTTCTATGGTTTCTTTCGCGTAAAGATGTGCCGCAAGGGGCGCAGAATAGGTTTTTTCTACACGAGCTCGTAAGGGTGAAGCGATAACGTCATATAGGCTCAGTACTTCAACACTATAAATCTGTTCGCCGTTGTTAGACCTGTTTTCAAGCGCGGGACGAAAATGGATGGAATCCAGCAACCCGATAACTATAAAAAATAATAACAGGGTCAGCGCGGCCATCCCACTTGCACTATGGCCGACACGCCGCCAGGGTGCCAGCATATGTTCACTTCGCCGCACATGCCAGGCAAAAGCACATACCACAACGACGAGTAGGTAGATTAGCGCATCGGTCCAAAGGATAACGGGGCTGAAGGGCATGGATATTTTTTGCCTGAGACGATATTTAATTACTCTGTGAAGGGGTGACTGTAACAGACATACCAAACGACACAAGCGCTACAGTTTCGGTATGTATATAATATGTATATAACTAACGTTTCGAAGTTCATTTTAACCTGACAATACCATTGGAATGCTTGATTCACTTGGCTTCCAGCCTCAATGTTCTGACATCGAGTTGCAGGGCTTGCACGAAGAAGCTTTGTACATGATGATCAATTGTTGCC
>JAUXRH010000276.1 GCA_030682075.1 Nitrosomonas sp. | reverse complement strand
ATTATCAGGCATATCGCTTTAAACCTGATAAAGAAAGAGAAAACATCAAAAGTTGGCGTGAAAACAAAACGCTTAAAGGCCGGTTGGAATAATGATTATTTGCTACGGATTATTGGCGTGATTTAAGCCCGATTGCCCTGGACCGGGCTTATACCCCCGGCTGCAAAGTAATTGGAAGGGTGATTTCTTTTTCTTCACGCAAGATCGTGACTTGCACTACATCGCCCACTTTATATTTATCCAGACGCGCCAGCAATTCGTCTACTGTGATGATGGGTCTATTATCCAGTGCAACGATGACGTCACCTGGCTTAACTTTGCCATCAGGGGTAATCGTTGCGCCTTTAAGTCCTGCGGCGGCGGCGGCTGACCCTGGGTTGATGCCAAGGATGACGACACCGGTGATATTCAGCATCCCGATTAAGCGTTCATTGAGTTTGCTATCGACTGTGATGCCCAAGCCAGGGCGGATATATTTGCCACGACTAATCAGTTGCGGAACGACGCGATTGACCGTATCCACGGGTACTGAGAAACTGACACCGGCGCTTGCGCCGGTGGGACTATAAATCATGGTGTTAATGCCAATTAGCCGCCCGGCTGAATCAAGTAATGGTCCGCCGGAACTTCCGGGATTTATTGCAGCATCGGTCTGGATCAGGTTCTCGATATTGCGCCCATCATCGCCGGGCAAAGAACGATCAAGCGCTGAAACAATGCCTGTTGTCAGTGTCCAGTCCAAACCGAATGGATTACCAATGGCGAAAACTTTCTGCCCCACTTTGAGATCATGACTGGTACCCAACGGAACCGGTCTTGGCCGTTGAAGGCCAATGCCGACTTTCAGTACCGCAATGTCATGGGCGGGGCTGGCGCCAACCAATACGGCTTTATAATCACGTCCATCAGCAAGCCGCACGGTTGCTTCGCTGGCACCTTTTATAACATGAAAATTGGTCACAATATGACCATCATCATCCCAGATAAAACCTGAACCGGTACCTCTGGGAACAGAAAAGGTGTTGCGTGTCCATACATCCATCACCCGCTGACGGGTGGTAATGAACACGACCGAATCTCGCGAATTCTCGAATAATTCGATCGTACTCTCTTCGTCTTCAGCCAAATTACCGCGTGCCTCGACTAGCCGTGGTACCGCACTTTCTTTTGCCTCTGTGAAAAATAGCGGGACTAGCGCACTGCGAAAAAGCAGCGTCAGTGCCGCAACTATCAATATAAACCAGATGATGCGGCCAAGCATGTTAATGGACATGGGATTTTTAACTCCTTCTTCTATCGTTTTAATCTATTTTGTTATAGCTCTATTATTATTGCCTAGGAGTCTGTCGGGCAGGTCAAATAGCAAGGTACATATTGATAACGAACTTCATTTTTCGCCGCTGTAAGTTTCTCGCGGCGCTTCCAAGTAAAACCGAATGCTTCTTTATCTTTATTTTTAAGCTTAATTCTCG
>JAUXRH010000190.1 GCA_030682075.1 Nitrosomonas sp. | reverse complement strand
CGCGATGAACGCCAACGTTTGGATGCTGCACTAAAGCTTAACAAACCGTTAGCAACTGCCTATTATATGAAAGAAGAGCTACGCGATATTTGGCTCCAGCCAGATAAAAACTCGGCTGAAACAGCACTTGATGAGTGGGTTAAAAAGGCAGCTGTTTCCGGTGTTAATATGCTCATTAAGTTTTCAAAAACGGTGGCTTCTCATCGCTCAGGAATCCTTGCCTGTTTCGATTTTGACGGCTTATCTACTGGCCCCTTGGAAGGCACCAATAACAAAATTAAAACCTTACATAAAATGGCTTATGGTTTCAGGGATACTGAGTTCTTTAAGCTAAAAATAATGGCGTTGCATGAGACCAAAAATGCTCTGGTCATTTAGCCCATAAGTACGCACTTGCCGGATGAACCCATTTTCTTATCATTTTGATTTATAGATTGGATATTTATAATGATTACCGAATTCAAAAAAATTGATTCTCTCTCGCCGTCTGACTTTGAATTTTTTGTCCGCGATGTGTTTGTTGCCGCTGGCTGGAGCGATGCCATCATTACAAAAATTGGACAAGAATTTCAGCGCGGTGACGGCGGTATTGATATTTTTGCCTATAAAAATAAACGCAAATTTGCTATCGAAGTTAAACAACGAACAGCAGGAACAACAGTTGATGTTAAAGCCTTGAATCAGTTAGTCACAGGCGCAAAACTCGCTAATGTCGTCAACATGATTTTAGTGACCAATTCTTATTTTACTTCTGAGGTGAAAGTACGAGCGTTAAGGCTTGGGGTTGAGCTACTTGATCGTGACGGTTTACAGAACTTGTGGATTGAAAAGCATTCTGAAATCGGACGACAAATCCAGCCCAGAACATACCAAGAAACCGTTATTCAAGACAGTTTGACGCGCTTTAACGCAGGACATAATCGTTTGTTAATCGAGATGGCAACAGGGTTGGGGAAAACCTATACCGTTGCCCATTTGCTGAAGCAGATATTGCAACAGGACAAAGTTAAGCGTGTACTGTTCTTGGCGCATCAAGTCGAAATACTGTTGCAATCGGTTACCGCCTTCAAAAACGTTTTGGGCATTGGCACTTATTCTTTTTCGGCCTGTTTTGGTGGCGCAGACCCAGAGCAAACCGATTTTGTGTTTGGCAGTTTCGATACGCTCTTTAGCAAAATCGCCACGCTGGAAAAGGAAACTTTTGACGTGATAGTGGTTGACGAAGCACATCATACCCCAGCCAGAACTTATGCTACAGTCGTCGAGCATTTTCATCCTAAATTATTGATAGGCCTGACCGCAACGCCGTTCAGGGAGGACAACAAGGACGTACTGGCTTTTTTTGGTGGTTCAGCGGGGCATGTGGGCAAGTATGATTTAGCATGGGCATTACGTCATAACAAACTGGCATTTCCAAAGTATTTGGTTTTGCTTGATGATTTGGATCAATCGCGTATAGACCAGCTTAATCATGGCATGTCGATTAGTGATTTAGACCAACGACTTTTCCTGCATAAAAAAGATGAAGAAGTTGTCCGCATCATAGAAAAAACGGTACAAGACAAACAAATCCCCAATCTCAAGGGGATAGTTTTTTGCCGTAGTATCCAACACATAACTTACCTGATTCAGTTTTTCCCGCCGGGCAGCGCGACCTTTGTGCATTCTCAAATGAGCGACTCACAACGCTGGCAAAATATCCGTGATTTTCGTGAGGGAAATTATCGTTACATCTTGGTGCGAGATTTATTCAACGAAGGCGTTGATATTCCAGAAACCAATCTGCTGGTTTTTATGCGCTACACGGGGTCGCATACAATCTGGCTGCAACAACTAGGCAGAGGACTACGAAAAACACCCAACAAAGATTATGTTCATGTTCTGGATTTTGTCGGTTCATTGGAGCGCCTGAACGAGGTTCACCAGCTAAGAAAAAGAGTAAATCACGTACCCATTGAAAAAGAAAACTGGGAACCGCGCGATAAAAAAGAAACCGTGCATAACTCATCATTGGAAGTGAGCTATAGCCAATCTGCCGCGCAAGTTTTGAAACTTATAGAAGAACTGCAATATCGCTTGAAATCAAGAATGCAGGTGATTGAAGTGCTACGAAAGTACTACGAGGACAACAATCGTGTCCCAGAACTGAATGAAATAGAAAGCGTTTTGGCTGATGTTACCACTGACCAAATCGCTACACATTTTGATTCATATTTTGGATATTTGGAGGCAGCATTAACTGGGCAATACGATCAAGGGATATTTCGTGCTTTATGCTTGGATTACGCGCAAAACTTTTATCAACAAAATCGTATCTGTCCTAGCTTTAGGGCGATTAGCCTTGCTGAGCAGCATAACGGCTTGCTCGCCTGCTCTGAGGTAGAAGTTAGATTTTTACTGGGCAGCGAAAGTGAATTAGAAAATTACCTGGCAGGAAAAAATAAATTGGATGAATCAATTCACCAAGTTGTTACAGAACCCATTGAAAGAGCATCGCCTATCAATACAACGGTTATGTATACAAATGAAGAATTGTTACTCATTGATAAATATTCAGCCATTATCAAAACACGACAAGATTTATTAACACTTTCCGTTGAAGACAGGGCAGAAATTAAAAAAGTATTTAACTCAGAATTTCGCTTTTTCAGTTGCTTACAGAACAAAAAGTAATTAAGGATAGCTCTATGGATGAAAATGCCGAAACAGATATTTCAGAATACTATCAAACACCTTTAGCCAGTCTCGTGTTACCAGAAAAATATGCAAAACTGATTAAGCGGATAATAAATATTAATGTTTCATTAAAGGGAGAGTTTAATGTTGAGACTGTTGGCGATATTGTAAGACTAGAACCCGATCAGTTCTCAAATTTCCAAGGCGTTGGAAAACTATATGTTGAAACACTGATTGAATTTAAAAAGGAATTACCTTTATTCCTAGATAAACTAAGACTAGGAGTCTGTCGGACTTAAGTGATCGTAGCGAGCAAAGTGGGAAAGCGAGGACAGATTGGCCGGATTTTGAGGCGCATAGTCATTCTATGCAACGAAAAATCAGGGTAATATGAACCGCTTGTCCCATTTGCGCAGT
>JAUXRH010000189.1 GCA_030682075.1 Nitrosomonas sp. | reverse complement strand
CGCGATGAACGCCAACGTTTGGATGCTGCACTAAAGCTTAACAAACCGTTAGCAACTGCCTATTATATGAAAGAAGAGCTACGCGATATTTGGCTCCAGCCAGATAAAAACTCGGCTGAAACAGCACTTGATGAGTGGGTTGGACGAAGCCGCTATCGCGGAGAAATGCTCCCCATCAATTTGATTCAAGGTCATAATTCCTCCTCACCCCGCAAGGGATTTTTTGTACTTTAGCATGAGGAGAATGATTATGAAACACGAATATCCGCAACCATTTGCGCGGAATTATGAGAGTCTGCTCAAGCGTATGAAGCTGCGCGGTATGCAGCCCAGGACGATTGAATCGTACAGCCACGGTGTGCGCCGGGCTGCTGCGTATTTTGACTATCAGATTGATGGCTTGAACAAAGATCAGTTGACCGATTATTTCGCGCAGATTCTGGATCGTCTGTCGTGGAGCACGCTCAAGCACGATGTGTACGGGCTGAAGTTTTACTACGCCCATGTGTTGGACAAACCCTGGCCCGGAGCCGAGTTGACCAAAGCACCCAAGGTGTCGCGTCTGCCGGATATTGTAACGGTGGCGCAGATGCGGCAGATCATCAACGCGACGCGGGTACTCAGCTATCGGGTGTTCTTTTTTACCCTGTACAGCATGGGCTTGCGCCTTGGGGAAGGATTGCAGTTACGGGTGGGCGATCTCGATGCACAGCGGATGCGGGTGCATGTTCGTGATGCCAGGGGCAACCGGGACCGGCTGGTACCACTGCCCACCCACACACTGGAAGTGTTGCGCGAGTTCTGGAAAGAACACCACAACCCGGTGCTGTTGTTTCCCAGCCGCCAAAAAGGCCTCGCAGGCGCAGCCAGCGTCACGACGCACATGGATCGTGGCGGGGTGCAACAAGCGTTGCGCCAAGTCACGGCGCAGATCGGTTTAAAAAAAGAATTACGCCACACAGCTTGCGCCACAGTTATGCCACCCACCTGATCGAAGCGGGCGTTGACCTGCTCGAAGTGCAAAAAATCCTCGGTCACCACTCGGTGATCACCACCAGCCGCTACACCCATCTCACCGAACAGCGCAAAGAATCCGCCGAAGCCTGTATCAACAATTTAATGGGCCAGATTCAGGTCGGCTGGAACAGGGTCGTATGATGCGCCTCGCCGATATTGTATCCCAGTACACGCCCGCCCTGCTCGAACAATATGGTCACGAACTGCTGTCCAGCCAGCGCCGCGCGTTGAGCGCGTTCCAACTGTGCCGCAGCGCCAGCGCGCCCAAAATGCGGCTGTCCTGCAACGGCTGTGAACAGGAATGCTGGATGCCGCATTCTTGTGGCAACCGGCACTGCCCTCATTGTCAGGCCTTTGAGTCGCAGCGCTGGATCGACCAGCAGTGGCAGAAATTGGTGCCAGGCGAGTATTTCATGGTCACATTCACCTTGCCCGCACAATTTCGTGCGCTGGTCTGGCGGCATCAGCGTGAGTTGTACGAACTTATCATCAGCAATGCATGGGCCACGGTGAACACCTTCAGCCGGAACGACAAAACGCAGACAACGGGGTCGCGTCTTGCGTTAATACAAATAACAGCTGAAAATACGGAGTAGGAGTGGAATGTATGTTGTATCGCAAGACCTGACACCGTTTGTGTGTTAAGAGCTTATTATATGTTATATGCAGCATAGCAAGACTTGACCCCAAAGGTGTGTGCGATCACGATCTAACCTTAATCGTTAGGGCTTTCTTTCATTAAACCTTCATGAATTTGACTTTTTTTCGGTCATTTTTTGATTCGCGCCATATTTCGATTCGAAAGTGTTCTGGAGCTGGCTCTGGCTTGCGCTTTGGAATGCGAGGCACTCTCTGTATTGGCTCCAAGATATCTTCTTCCTCCCAATCTTCCTGAGCCAGACTCAACTGCTCAGGATATGTGGGTGCAGCCTCTAACTGACTCCGCATATCCTGAACAAACGCAGAGTTCTCAGCAAGTTCGTCGCCTAGCATATTTTCAAATTTATTCATTGCTTCGTCGACAGTTAGCGATCCGCTTCGTACCCCTTCAAATAGTCGTCTCATTGATGAGATGGCACCAGCGCTTGTTCGCTTTGATGCACGAGCACTGTTCCCACCAACGGGAGACTTGGCTGCTTGAAATAGACGTTCGCCAACATATGTAACCTGACCGTATATCGTCTCTAACCCACCGATAAAATCGCCATAATTACCTATTCCAAAATAGAGTACACCAGCCGCGACTGCTATTTTTCCTCTCCCTGTTATTGACCCTTCTTCAACCTCAAGCGATATCGCATAGTCATCGAAAGTAATTGCTCTCGCTACTTCCCTCTCCCACACATCAAATAGATTTGTTGAATATGACTCGAATTGATCACGTGGTAGGCTGGGTACGCGTATATCGAAGCTGGTTTGTCCTATATTCAACATATTCGACGATATTTCCCTTCTCGGCTATTAGCCCTAACGTATAAATTGAGGGACACCCCGTAGGGGCGAAGCCGTGAACGAAGAGAGCGGTGTTCCCTCGAATGCAGCGTTCTCTGACATGGAGTGCGGGTCAATGCACAATCGCCTGTTCAAGCCAATCATGGGGAAATCAGCCTCGAAAATAGTGCTTTTACCCCGGAGCGCGGCTTGTGTGTCCGCATCAACACCTGCGGTGTTATGCGCGCGCACAAATTGCGCTCCGCACATTAGCATTTTTTCTTCGTTGTATAAACCCACTCTATTTTTCGTATACTAAAAGGTTTTTTCCGTTGTAAACGGAGCGCTCTATGTTAGGGAACGTGATATATACGACATTATTTGTCCAATAATACTTGCAGGATGTCGTATAATCATGATCAGAGTTTTTATCCCGTTGTTAAAATTTACTAAATACTATAGTAATCGGACAAGCTATAAAAACAAATCAGACATCACCGCCCGCTAAAAAATTACTGGACCAGGTGCGTGACAAGATTCGCTTCAAGCACTATAGTCTGAGTACCGAAAATACCTATATTTCATGGATTAAGCCATACATTTTATTTGATGGCAAACGGCACCCGTCAGAAATGGGGGCTGCCGAAGTGGAAACATGCCAAACTTATCTGGCGACAGAGCGCCATGTGTCCAGTTCCACTCAGAACCAGGCACTATCGGCCATTCTACTTTTAACGCTATCCATTAAAAATTGCCGATAGACCCCGCGCCCGTTTTACCAAGCGAGGATCAATGTCTAATTTAACTCAAATCATTCAGCGGCTCATTGGCGTAAAGCATCCAAATCAGGAATTTGAAACCAAACCTGGAAAATACGGTTAAAATCGTTAGGGCGTCTCTAATAATTCGTCATTCCCGCGCAGGCGGGAATCCAGCATTTGCAAACAGACGACAGATCAGTAGCTTCTGGATTCCCGCCTGCGCGGGAATGACGGAAATTTGAATTTTTAGAGATGTCCATTATTCATTCACTTGTTTCATCACCTGATATGACACCCGTGTATTTTGATCATAATGCCACCACTGCCGTTGATAAAGCGGTGTTAGCCGCGATGCTGCCTTATTTTCAGCAAGCCTATGGCAATCCTTCCAGCCGACATGCCTATGGCACGATCGCCCGTCGTGCGATTAATGCGGCGCGTGAACAAGTCGCTCACGCTGTTGGGGTACAGCCAGCACAGGTAATTTTTACCAGTGGTGGCTCAGAAGCCAATAATCTATTTATCAGAGGTGCTGCAGATAGCCTGAAACCTTCAACTGTTTTCGTCAGTGCAGTCGAGCATCCTTGTGTCATCCGTCCTGCTCAGGAATTGGCACGCAGAACCTGTGAAAGATGGAACCTGCAACGGCTCGCTGTCAACAGTCTGGGTCAGGTAAATCTGGATGATGCCTGTGCTGCGATGGAAAAACAAAATCCTGGCCTGGTATCCGTGATGCTGGCAAATAACGAAACCGGCACGATTCAGGATGTGGCTCGTATTGCAGAGATGGCCAGATTACAGGGTGCCTGGATGCACACCGATGCAGTCCAAGGATTGGGTAAAATCCCGGTAGATTTTACTGCACTCAAAGTCCATGCGATCACGTTGTCTGCCCATAAAATATATGGGCCCAAAGGTGCTGCCGCACTGATCGTTGATAAACGTTTATTATTGAAACCCCTGATTTATGGTGGCGGCCACGAGTATGGAATACGTTCAGGCACAGAAAATGTTCCGGCCATTGTTGGCTTTGGCGTGGCCTGTGAGTTAGCTAAATCACGCATGGCAGAAACTGCGAAACACGTTACCATACTCCGTGAGCATCTGGAACAGGGTCTAAAAGCCATGGGCGCTGTTATTTTTGGTTCAGGTGCCGCACGTATACCCAATACCTGTTATTTTGCTCTGCCTGATATTGAGGGTGACACGCTGGTCGTTCGGCTGGATAAAGCGGGTTTTGCGGTAGCAAGTGGCGCAGCCTGCTCTAGTGTAAATCCAGGACAAAGTCACGTATTGGAAGCAATGGGCGTAGCACCCATGCTGGCACGTTGTGCGGTGCGCGTAAGTTTTGGCAGCAGTAATACCATGATGCAAGTGGAAGATTTCCTGAAAGCCACGAAAAATATCATTGAAGAATTAAAACGCATGAATAGCGTTACAATTTAGGGCACTTTAGGAAATTACCTTTTTATATGACGATTAATAAAATTAAGAAATCCATTAAAGCCATTATTCTAAGTGCAGGACAAGGGCGGCGATTGCTGCCATTAACAGAAAATACCCCAAAATGTCTGTTACCTGTTTTAGACAAACCGGTCATTGAATGGCAAATTGATGCCTTGTTAGCCGTTGGAATTAAGGAAATTACCATCGTTGCGGGCTTCCAGGTGGGTTTGATTGAAGCACTATTGAAACAACGCTATGCAGATTATCCGCAGGTCAGCATCCTTTTTAACCCCTTCTTTGAGGTTGCGGATAACCTGGCCAGTTGCTGGCTGGCTCGTTCTGTTATGGACAGTGATTTTCTACTACTGAATGGCGATACGGTGATTGAATCACCCCTGCTGACTCAGGTTTTGAATTCAGCGTTTGCCCCCATTACACTCAGCGTGGATTACAAAAGTACTTATGATGCGGATGACATGAAAGTACAGCTGGATACAAAGGGCTGGGTTAAGCAAGTGAGTAAAATAATACCTGCCGATCAAATTGACGCCGAATCAATTGGTCTGATTTATTTTCGCGCACAAGGTCCACAATACTTTCGTGAAGCTGTGGAAGCTGCGCTTCGGCATCCAGCCGAATTGAAATCCTGGTATCTGACCATTATTGATGAACTGGCCAAACAGAATTTAGTCAATACACGCTCTGTGGCGGGGTATCGTTGGTGTGAAATTGATTTCATCGAAGACCTGGTAAAAGCGGGCATGCTCTTTACTGGCACTGGCAACGCAAAAGATTGATGAGTGTTTAGATGCAGAATACAAACCCAATGGACAAATCCATCTTGAATGCAACCATGCGCAAGTTTGGCGCGCCACAGACCGTCATTCGTCAATTTCAGTATTGGAGTGTCATGTTGCGTCCGGCACAAGCAACACTTGGCGCAATGGTTCTGGCTGCCCATGAACCCGCACGGGCCTTTTCAGAACTGAGCCCTGCCAGTTTTACTGAATTACATGAAGTGACGACACAGATAGAGGCTGCCCTGGCAAACGCCTTTCATTATGATAAATTAAATTATCTGATGTTGATGATGGTTGACCCGGATGTTCACTTCCATGTCATTCCACGTTATGCGCAACCCATGCAGTTTGGTAACATGGAATTTATTGATTCAGGTTGGCCAGCAATGCCTGATCTTGGCCAGATCAATAAAACGGATGCAGCGATTAACCAGCTTATTAAGAATCACATTGCCTCCTGCTGGCGATAAACGAGACATAAAATGACCGATACACCGTCAGCCACACCCGAATTTCCACTTCGCGAAGCACATCGCCTGGTGCGCGATCTGATGACGCCGAACCCCTGGATTTACTGGACTGATTTTCTCTTTCACATTTCTCTGGGCTGGGCTGCTTTTATCACCGCGCTGTCTACGCCTTTGTTTTCCATCTGGCAATTTGCTGCTTATGTTGTTGCCGTGCTTGCACTTTATCGCGCCGCGATCTTTGTGCATGAACTGGCGCACTTAAAAAAAGGGACATTCAAGACTTTCCGTTTAGCATGGAATCTTATTTGTGGCATTCCATTAATGATTCCCTCTTTTACCTATGATGGCGTGCATAATGACCACCATAAACCGGATATCTATGGCACCAGCAAAGATGGAGAATATCTTCCCTTCGCAACAAAAAACCCCATGGAAATGGTTGGTTACGTATTACTGTCACTGCTTCTGCCCACCTTGCTTATCGTACGTTTTCTATTGCTGACCCCCTTGTCTTATTTGATTCCACCGTTGCGCAAGGTTGTTTGGGAGCGCACCTCATCAATGACCATTGATCCCAACTACAGGCGGGCAGAAAATTCCCTGCGTAATGATCTTAACTGGCGCTGGCAGGAAGGGGCCTCTTGCCTGTTTGCGGCGCTGATTATTACCTGTGTTTTCCTGGAAATCCTGTCCTATGCGGTGCTGGTTCTATGGTATATCGTCACCATGACTATTTTCCTGCTCAATTCACTGCGTACACTGGCCGCACATGCTTACCGCAATCCGGGTGAGCACAAAATGACATTAGCCGAGCAATATCTTGATTCCATCAATGTGCCCGGCAATCGGCTGATCACTGCTTTATGGGCGCCGGTAGGCCTGCGCTTCCATGCCACGCACCATCTTTTCATGAGTATGCCCTATCATAACCTGGGCAAGGCACAACAGCGCCTGGTCAACGGACTGAGTGACAACACTCTTTATCTTAAAACGGTACGTAGCGGCTTATGGGATGCGCTGACAACAATCTGGAAAGAATCTTCCGTATCCACACGCAAAAATAGCTGATTCTTTTATCTCCGGGAATAAAATATTGAATAAGAATAAAGGCACTACCCAGCTTGTTTTATTACGACACGGCCAAAGTATCTGGAATCGGAATAAAACTTTTACCGGCTGGCGCGATGTCGAGTTAAGTCCAAAAGGTAAACAAGAAGCGGAACAAGCCGGTCACCTGCTAAAGGCAGCAGGACACAGCTTTGACTTATGCTTCAGTTCTGAACTCAAACGTTCAACTGAAACGTTGCAGATTGTCCTCGAAGCGATGAAACTGAACGGGCTACCCACCCAGCGCAGCTGGTATTTAAACGAACGTCACTACGGAGCATTGGAAGGTCTTCCTCGTTGGCACGCGGTCAGGAAGTTTGGTATCTGGCCCGTTCTGGGCTGTCAGTTGAGCTTTGCTGCTTCCCCGCCACCGCTGACACCCGATGATCCACGTTATCCTGGAAATCAATCCCGTTATGCCACCATTAACAAAAAAGATTTGCCTGTCGCCGAGAGCATGCAACAAACCCATCTGCGAATGCACGCCTACTGGCAGGATGTCATTGCACCAGAAATAAGGCTAGGCAAGCGGGTACTCATTGTTTCTCATAAAAACATCTTGCGCACATTGATGATGCAGTTAGATAACCTGTCCCACTTTAAGGTAATGACCTTACCACTGGCTACCGGCAGACCATTGGTATATGAACTTGATAGCAAGCTGAATGCCGTCTGCCATTATTATGTGGATTCTGCGGAATAATCCAGGACTGAATCAATAGACAAACTTGAGTATGATGCCTATTTATAGTTTCGCACCCATTGTGGATGAGCACGCAGAAATCCTCATCCTGGGCAGCATCCCGGGGCGCGCATCGCTGGCAGCTGGCCAATACTATGCACACACACGGAACGCCTTCTGGCGGATTATTGCAGAATTATTGCCGGTTGATTTCACCGCGCCCTATGAATTAAAAATTCAGGCACTGAAATCTGCACGAATCGCACTTTGGGATGTACTCCAGTCCTGTAAACGAACGGGCAGTCTGGACTCAATGATTGAAGTGGATACCCTGGTTATCAATGACTTTCAGACCTTCTTTCATACCCACAAAAAAATCCGACATGTTTTTTTCAATGGCGCGAAGGCGGAAATTTGTTTTAAACGGCATGTACGACAAGAAAACAATTTCATTGCTATGCCCTGTACGCGACTACCCTCCACAAGCCCGGCAAACGCTTCAATAGCTTTCGAGCGTAAGCTCAATGCCTGGCGATTGATACTTGACGACCAGCACCTGATGAGGTTTACTTAAACTTCCATGAAGTCAGCGTATCTGAAACCCCTGTTGAACCGGAATATTCAGTGAGTATCCTGGTAATTATTTTTTTAAAAGGAATTGATTAAATGAAAAAGCTTGTCATTATTGCCCTTGTCATTTTTGCCATCGGATACATTACTTTAATGTATAAGTTTTTTTAGTCAAGTAGGATGGGCACGGTTTTGTGCCCACGCGGTCAGCTAACGATAACGCCCTATGCGGGCTTATTCAGCGCAACCCTGTTATGGGGCCAAACGCAACAACCTGAATAGCCACTGGTGTGATGCTGAAGATCAAGTAGCGGAACCACGATAGGCGGTTACCTGGATTTCTATCTTCATGCGGGGATCGGACAAGCCGGCGGCAAGCATCATGGCTGCCGGTCGGACATCACCAAAATATTTGCGCATGATCGGCCAGCACCTGGGAAAATCCGCCGCATCGGGCAGTATGTAAGTCACCCGGACGACCTCTTGCAAGCTTGATCCCGCTTCTTTAAGTGCCGCCTGAATATTCAGGAAGCACTGTTCCGTTTGCTGCAGCAGGTCATCAGAAATAACCATTCGACTGTAATCAAACCCGGTCGTGCCGGAAACGAGAACCCAGTCACCCGCTACAACTGCACGCGAATAACCAATTTCCTGTTCAAAGGTGGAACCTGAGCTTATTAACTGACGTGACATAAATTTCTCCCTGTTTTTTTAATTGAATTTTATTGGTACCTCATTATTACGCGACTATAATAAAAATAAAAGCAGGATACGACTTTGCTGCAACGGAGTTTTTTGCCGACTCCCCATCGGCGTTCAGGAAAAAAGTAAAAACGATGCCCACAACGCTCTACTGGCATGATTATGAAACTTTTGGCACAGATCCCATGCGTGATCGGCCAGCTCAGTTTGCGGGACTGCGTACCGATGAAGCGCTCAACGAGCTAGGAGAACCACTGGTTATTTATTGCAAACCAGCGCTTGATGTCTTACCTCAGCCGGAAGCTTGCCTGTTAACCGGCATTACACCGCAGATAGCCGCAGCACAAGGATTGCCCGAGCCGGAATTTATTGCTCGGATTCATTCAGCATTGGCACAGCCGGGCACTTGTGGCGTGGGTTATAACACCTTGCGTTTTGATGATGAGGTAACCCGCCATACCCTTTATCGCAATTTCTTTGATCCCTACGCACGCGAATGGCAGCAGGGGAATTCACGCTGGGATCTGATCGATTTGGTACGGATGACTTATGCACTGCGACCCGAGGGGATTGAATGGCCCCAGCATGAAGCGGGTCGACCCAGTTTCCGGCTGGAAGATTTAACCAGCGCCAATGGTATTGGCCATGAGTCTGCTCATGATGCGTTAGCCGACGTACGCGCCACCATCAGTCTGGCGCGCTTGCTGCGCGATCAACAGCCACGCCTCTATAACTGGCTGTTCCAGCTCCGCAACAAGCATAAAGCGGCGGCGCTTCTTGATCTGAATACCTGCACCCCGGTGTTACACACGTCACGCATGTACCCGGCAGAAACCGGCTGCACCACCCTGATCATGCCATTGATTGCTGAACCCGGGAATAACAACAGTATTCTGGTCTATGACCTGCGCCATAATCCAGAAACTTTCATGGAAATGGAGATGACTGAGCTCCATCAATGTCTGTTCACTCGAACTGAAGATTTGCCGCCAGGAAAAACACGCTTACCCGTTAAATCCGTCAAGATAAACAAATGCCCGGCGCTTGCGCCCAGAAATACGCTGGATGCACTGGCTACTGAACGTATTGCAATCAATCTGGATGCCTGCCATCGACATTGGCAGCAGCTGCAAAAAAACACCGATTTTTTCAAACGAATTGCGCAGGCTTATACCCATAAAGAATTTACGCCTTCTGGCGACGTGGATCTGGCCCTGTATGAAGGTTTCATCCGTGATGTCGACCGCCCGTTATTAGCCAGAATTCGGACTATTTCCCCGCAAGCATTGGCACAAGAAAATTTTAATTTCCACGACAAACGGTTACCTGAATTGTTATTCCGTTACCGCGCCCGTAACTGGCCGGAGACCTTATCCGAAACAGAAGTACCGCAATGGGAACAGATACGCCAGCGGCGCTTGCAAGAACCAGATGGCGGGGGCAGCATTACGTTAAAAGAATTTTCAGATCGCGTCGCTTTGTTACACGAACAATATAAAAATAATAAAAATGCGCAAGAAATACTGCGTGCGCTGGAGGCATGGCGAGAAAAGTTACTTGAATCATGAAACTCGTTCACCTTCAAGGTGATAGAATTCTCTGCTTCAGCCAACGCCTACATTTATGAAAAATAATTACCTTGAAAGAATACTCACCGCTCAAGTTTATGATGTTGCAATAGAAAGCCCGTTGGAGCTGGCATCAAACCTGTCTGGACGCATACATAATCAAGTTTTGTTAAAGCGTGAAGACATGCAACAAGTTTTTTCATTCAAATTGCGTGGCGCCTACAATAAAATGATCAAGCTGTCTCCCGCTGTCCGCAAACGCGGCGTGATCGCAGCTTCTGCCGGCAATCATGCCCAGGGTGTGGCATTGGCCGCACAAAGACTGGATTGTTGTGCCACCATCGTGATGCCGGAAACAACGCCGCAAATAAAGATACAAGCTGTCATGTCCTATGGCGCGACCGTATTATTGCATGGCGACTCCTATACGGATGCCTACGAGCGTGCAATGGAACTCGCCAAACAAAAGCGTGCCACTTTTGTGCATCCTTATGATGACCCAGATGTTATTGCAGGACAGGGTACCATCGGCATGGAAATCCTGCGTCAACATACGGGAGCTATCCATGCCATATTTGTACCGGTTGGCGGTGGTGGACTTATTTCCGGCATTGCTTCGTATGTCAAAAGATTGTACCCAAAAATAAAAATTATTGGTGTTGAGCCTGTCGATGCCGATGCCATGTATCGTTCCCTGCAGCAAGGACGCCGCATTAAACTTGCGCAAGTCGGGTTATTTGCGGATGGTGTGGCCGTCCGACAAGTGGGGGAAGAAACTTTTCGTATATGTCGTGAACTGGTTGATGAAATTATCCTGGTTAATACGGATTCCATTTGTGCTGCGATCAAGGATGTTTTTGAAGATACCCGTACTATTATGGAACCCTCGGGTGCGCTTGCCATTGCAGGCGCTAAAGCCTATGCCGCGCGGGAAAACATCACGCACCAGACGCTGGTGGCCATTGCATCTGGTGCCAATATGAATTTTGATCGTTTACGGCATATTTCTGAACGCGCAGAATTGGGCGAACAACGTGAAGCCGTAATGTCCGTAACCATTCCTGAGAAACCAGGCAGCTTCAAGAAATTTTGCGCCATGTTAGGAACAAAGAGTATTACCGAATTTAATTACCGCTATGCGGATCCAAAGGAAGCGCATGTATATGTAGGGGTATCGGTACGTAACCGTGATGAAGTACTGAAACTAATCAGCAGCCTGAGAAAAGGCGGTTTAAATACGGTAGATTTCAGTGACAATGAAATGGCAAAACTGCATATACGCCATTTAGTCGGCGGCCATGCCCATGAAATTAAAAATGAAATACTTTATCGCTTTGAATTTCCTGATCGCCCTGGCGCACTGATGAATTTTCTTAATAATATGAGTCATCACTGGAATATCAGCTTGTTTCACTATCGAAACCATGGCGCTGATTACGGACGTGTATTGGTGGGAATACAAGTCGCGCCGGAAGAAAAGGAGGATTTCAAGCTATTTCTTGATCAACTGGGCTATCGCTATTGGGATGAGAGCAAGAACCCGGCCTACAAATTATTTCTAGGGTAGATGAAAAAGCAAACCTTTATGACTCCGCTTATTTTTTCACAATATCCTGATAAACAACAGGAAACGCGACGCTACAGAAAGTCATTCATTGTCACTAAAATAATATCAACCCATTGCAGTAAGTCCTTTATTGCAATCTACAGCTTGGGTTGATATTTTATATAATCAGCAGCACTAGCGGGGGAAATAAATGGCCGACGATTTCTCAAAATTAAAACCATCACCGGGTAGCGCCGCCAGGAAAGAAATACCCATCCAAACCATTTCGTTGCAGCGAGCGACTGGACATTCTACTGTCTCAAAAAAACCGGGTTGCCGAACGCTGCATCAGTAAAACAAATTGAGGGGTTCGCTTCTGAATTAAAGGCATCAGTAGCAAATTTCAAACTATGAATTTTTCTCGATATTTTTATATTTACTTTCGGCCATACTTTCCAGATGAATGCTAAAGCCAAACTCAAAATTACCTCTGTCATCGGCGTCAAGGATGGAATTGACCAAATCTTTTCATTGATTAATGAGTATCTGGAATCCTACGCACAAAATACGGACCAGGTTGCTCAGATAGAATCCTGCCGAAATTATGTTCATCAGTTAAATGGCTTGCTCGAGATGCTCGAGTTAACCGGTATTACCCTCGTCAGCCAGCAAATGGAAAAACTGATGGAAGCATTGGCCCACCAAAGAAATCAACCTGAACCCATCGTCGTCAATATGCTCAGGCAGGCATCTCATGCCCTCTCAGGTTATCTGAACGAGCTCATTGAAGGCGCTGAAGACAATTCACTGCGCCTATTCCCCACTTACCGCGATTTGATGCAGGCACAGGGCGCAAAAAATGTGTCCGAGAGTGATCTGTTCATTTTTCACCGGGCTTCAGAACCCGCATTACCGGTGGCTTTATCACACCTGGACGCAGCTGAAATGAAAGCATCCGCCAGACAGATCCGCGCCGAATATCAAACGGGGCTACTCAGATGGTTGCGCGATACAACCAGCAAGGACGATTTGCAACAAATGGCCAATGCCATCAGCCAGATCGAAAAATTTCCCGGCTCAATTGAGCAACGATCATTCTGGTGGGTATGTACCGGGTTTATGGACGGCCTGTTAAATCAGGAATCAACGGTTGATTTATCCGTACGCAGATTGTGTGGAAAAATAGAACAGGAAATCCGGCATCTTGCTGAAGGTACGCCCCCAACTACTGAGCGCTTAATACGTGAAGTACTCTACCAGGTCGCAAATAACGATTCCGTCAGTGAGCGTATTAAGGAGATTCACCGTGCTTATGTGTGGCCGGGTCAACGTGCCTTATTGGATCATCAAACCAACAGGCAACTTGCCGCTGAAGAAGCGGCACAAAGTGTCATTACTGCGAGCAAGCAGAATGACAGCCATTGGCCTGATATGCCTGATTCCGCTGAAATTGAAAATGCAACCCAGGAAGTTGAACCCGCCATAGAACCAGTGGTTACACCAATTGATCCAGAGCTAATCAGTATATTCCTGGAAGAAGCGGATGAAGTACTTGCAGAAATGATCGGCAGTTTGCAACGTTGCCAACATGACCTAACCCACATCGAGTCGTTAACTACATTACGACGTTGCTTTCATATCCTCAAGGATTGCGGGCGCATGGTGAAATTGCAAGCGCTGAGTGAAGTCGCCGGAAATATGGAACAGGTCATGGCGCATTGGTTAAATGAACAAAAGCCAATCACCCAGGAATTGATCGATGTAATAACCCATGCACACCACGCGTTTTATGTCTGGTGCGACTATCTTAGACAAGATGGCACGACGGAAGTCAATGCCGATGAACTCCTGTTTTTAGTCAACCAATTAATCAGGGACAGATCCTCTCAGGCCGAAGCTGAGGTAACAGTTGAAACAACTGTGGCTATTTCTGACCAGGATCCAGACCCTACAACCAGCCTCAATAATGAATTAATACCGCAACCCATCCCACCTGAACCCATACGGGCATACGATACCTGTGACGAAATTAATCCAGCGTTATGGCCATTATTTCTCGAAGAAGCGCAAGCGCTGACGCCCGAGATTGCAAGCAAACTACGCGCCTGGTGCATTCTTCCTCAAGACAGCAATATACCCAAAGCCTTACTGAGCGCATCGCATACGCTTAAAGACAGCGCTCGTAGGGCGGGTGCAGTACACCTCAGTGAACGGATAGAGGAGATGGAAAGTGGCATTGAATGTGTACTTTGTGAAAGTATCATTCCGGTGCCCATGATAGAAAGACTGGCGATTGATTTCGATGAAATCAATGAGCGTATTGACTGCCTGCAGAATCTGCGGCCAGCTGAAGTGCCGATGACACAAGCAGAACCCGTGGCAACAGCAACGGATGTAGAAACTTCATCATCATTGCCGCCTGCGGAAACCGCACCCGCACCCGAGGCCACGACTGAGCAGGAAATTGAGCTGCCAGCACAGGAGTCGGTATTATGCGTCAATGCCGAATTAATCGATCGTCTGGTCAACGAATTTGGCGAAATGAGTATCGTTCGATCCAGAGTTGAAGCGCAGTTATACCATTTCAAGCAATCTTTACGGGAACTGAATGATAGCGTCGATCGTCTCCGTGGTCAGCTGCATGAAGTAGAAAATCAGGCAGAAACACAGAGGCAACCTCATTTCGCACAAACACCGGAAAACGATCCAGCGTTTGATCCGTCGGCGTTAGATCACTTGACACGTTTTCAGGAACTGACCCGGTTGATGGCTGAAAGTATGGACGATATTGTCACGGTGCAACGGAGTTTACGAGTTTCCCACCGCGCCGCTGAAGAAGCCCTGACGCAACAGGCACAAATGAATCACCAGTTACAGCAGGAATTAATGCGTATCAGCGCTCTGCCATTTGGCAAGGCGCGATGAATCAGGTGTCAACGTATTTCCTGGCAAACCCTATAATGAAGAAGCGTTACTGGGCCATATTGCTCAATATATCAAACCATGAGGACAATTCCAGTGTCCATGCCTCAACTTAAGTCGGCGACACCTGACTGATGGGCGCCTCTTTCAAGAAACAATTATAAGTTACTGATTATAAGAAATATAAAAAAGAAAAAAGATCTATTTTACTAACTTCATCATGTTTCTTCCTGACGCCTTGCGGTCGAAGGTCGATTACTACGCTAAAAATCCCTATTTGCGAGCAGCCGCTTTGCGGCTTGCCTGCTTACCCCGTTTCGTCACCATACTTCGTTGCTCACAAAAAATGTTTCCTTACCTATCAATCCTATGCTGCGTCAATATTTTTTATTCGCGCCTGGTCTTGTTTAGAACT
>JAUXRH010000256.1 GCA_030682075.1 Nitrosomonas sp. | reverse complement strand
CTACTGCGCAAATGGGACAAGCGGTTCATATTACCCTGATTTTTCGTTGCATAGAATGACTATGCGCCTCAAAATCCGGCCAATCTGTCCTCGCTTTCCCACTTTGCTCGCTACGATCACTTAAGTCCGACAGACTCCTAGATGAAACCTGGTTCCGAACGCATACTTTTTACAGTTAATATGTAACGTGCGTTGACGAATCTTAATACCGTGATAGTGGCGATTTTCCGTCTTTTTGTCGACGAAAAATCACATAACATAACGGCGTGCTCTGTCCCAAAGGTTAGGTAAAGGGCACCTCTAAAAATCCATATTTGCGAGCAGCCGCTTTGCGGCTTGCCTGCTTACCCCGTTTCGTCACCATACTTCGTTGCTCACAAAAAAAGTTTCCTTACCTATCAATCATATGCTACGTCAATATTTTTTATTCGCGCCTGGTCTTGTTTAGAACTCTGAATTTTTAGAGGTGCCCTAAAGTGTATATCTAGACCACACCTTGACTTTGCATTGCATCTGCAACTTTGACGAATCCAGCGATATTGGCGCCATCTACATAATTAATCCGGCCATTACTCTGTTCGCCATATTGCAGACATGATCTGTGAATAGCTTTCATAATCTCAAGAAGTCGAGCATCGACCTCTTCATGTGTCCAGGAAAGCCGCATGGCTTGTTGACTCATTTCAAGGCCAGAAGTAGCGACACCACCGGCGTTGCTTGCTTTGCCTGGTGCGTATAAAACATTGTTTTCTTCAAAGCATTTAACTGCCCCTGCTGTGGAAGGCATATTTGCACCTTCAGCAACACAAATAATACCATTCCTGACTAGAATTGCCGCATCTTCTGCACCAATCTCGTTTTGTGTTGCGCATGGCAGCGCAACATCTACGGGTACATGCCAAGGGTTCTTGCCAGGAATAAACGTTGCGTGTACACGTCTTGCATACTCGTCGACACGACCATATAAGTGATTTTTTACATCAGATAATTCGGCCAGTTTTTCTATAGTAAAGCCTGCTTCATCAACAACTGTGCCACTTGAATCAGAAACAGTAACGACTTTGGCACCTAGAGTCATCGCTTTCTCAATGGCAAACTGGGCTACATTGCCAGACCCCGAAATAGCGACACGCAGGCCGTTAAGCGACCGTCCAACATGCTTGAGGACTTCTTCAGCAAAGTAGACCGTGCCATAGCCAGTTGCTTCCGGGCGAATTAGTGAACCCCCAAAACTGAGTCCTTTGCCGGTAAAGACACAATCTGATCGATTAGATAATTTTTTCATCATGCCTGCCATGAAACCTACTTCCCGACCACCAACCCCGATGTCACCAGCGGGTATGTCTGTATCCGAACCGATATGACGGAATAATTCGCTGATATAAGCCTGACAAAAACGCATGATTTCTCCAGGACTCTTACCTTTTGGGTCAAAATCAGAACCTCCTTTACCACCGCCCATAGGCAGGGTAGTCAGCGCATTCTTGAAGGTTTGTTCAAAAGCCAGAAATTTGAGAATAGAGAGATTGACTGACGGGTGAAATCGGGTACCCCCCTTATAAGGGCCGATTGAGGAGCTATGTTGAATCCGATAACCTCTGTTGACTCTCACTTCACCATGGTCATCTACCCAAGCCACCCGGAATATAATGACACGCTCCGGCTCAACCAGCCGATCTAGTACACCATGTTCAGCATAGCGTGGGTGGGCAGTAATAAAAGGCCATAAACTTTCCAATACTTCAGTAACCGCTTGCATGAATTCTGGCTGGGTTGGATTGCGCTCAGATACGTAGTTACTGAATTCTTGTAAACTTTTATATTTCATTTTTGATTTCCCCGGTTAAAGAAAGGTTATTTCAACAGTGTTATACATTCTGCCAAATTAATCGAGAGATCGCACTGTATTTTTTAAACTCCGGTTATATGTTGCACAGGGTTTAATTGATATTAATAGGTCATTCTATAGCAGTTTAACATGGTTAGTGTCATGGTATTTCTCTGGCGGTTTGGATGATAGTTATCTTAAAAGATTATGCCGTATATTTGATGCTATTTATCTGCCTATAGTGCCGAACTATTAGAAACAATAAATATTATTATTCACGCTATTTATCGCAACGCTGACCGGCTTGTATTTGCATGAATATATGGGGAATTTTAGTGAATTTATTGCTGGCGTTTCAATAGAATGGAACAAACGACTCATATTAACCCGATTTTTTTCTTTGCATAGAATAACTATACGCCTAAAAAATCCGATCAATTTGTCATCGCTTTCACACTCTGCTCGCTACGATTGTTTAAGTCCTACAGGCTCTTAGGAGTGAAATGCGATATAAATCGAAATGAATAAAATGCGCCACCATTTTTAAAAAATTTTTTATGAGAGATAACCTTGGAATTATTTGGAAAATTAATTATTCAAATCATGCTCATGAATTTACAATGGATAGGGAATTTTAATTATGGTTATCTGTTAGAGAGGTTTTCATGCAAGTAATACGGCTTCTTTTTTTTCTATTAATTGGTGTTTACTGCCAACTGGCATTTGCAACTCTTCAAATCCAGCATTGGTTAACTTCATCCGGTGTGCGCGTCTATTTTGTTGAAAATAGAGATTTGCCGATACTTGATCTCAGCGTAAGTTTTGCTGCGGGTAGCAGTTTGGATACGCCAGAGAAATCGGGCCGTTCTAACTTGACTCGGCATTTACTAAACCTTGGTGCTGGCGGCTTAAATGAAGACCAAATTGCGACAGGGCTGGCAGATGTTGGTGCGCAGCTAGGCAGCCACTTTGACCGGGATCGCGCGAGTATCTCGTTGCGTACCTTAAGTGGCGAACGTGAACGTAAGCAATCATTGGAAATTTTTTCTCAAATTATCCAGTACCCTGAATTTCCGGAGAATATACTGGAACGTGAGCGAGTACGGATAATTGCGGGAATCAGGGAGGCAAATACCAAGCCAGGTTATATTGCCGACCGAGCGCTGATGAAAATGCTCTATGGTAATCATCCCTATGGATTATCGGATTCAGGTGAGATCAGCACGCTAGATGCAATACAACGAAGTGATCTGATTGAGTTTTATCGCGCATACTATACAGCCAAAAATGCGGTGATCGCAATTATGGGCGATGTCAGTCGTATTGAAGCAGCGGCTATTGCTGAATCTATGACAGGAAATCTTCCATCGGGCGAATCGGATAATGTTTTACCACCTGTGCAGTTACCCGTTGGAGAAACCAGAAGGATTGCACATCCTGCAACACAGAGCCATATTTTAATGGCTTACCCAGGGTTACGTCGAAATGATCCTGATTACTTTCCATTGCTTGTGGGGAACCACATACTCGGTGGTGGTGGGTTTGTTTCGCGCCTAATGGAGGAAGTTCGGCAGGCACGTGGATTAGCTTACAGTGTTTACAGTTATTTTGCGCCATTTAGAGAGGCGGGTCCTTTTCAGATAGGATTGCAAACCAAAAAAGAACAGGCTGATGAAGCGCTCGAATTAACACAAAAAGTCCTGGCAGATTTCATTATGGGTGGACCAACAGAGCAAGAATTAATCGCAGCTAAACAGAATATTGTGGGTGGCTTCCCCTTACGTATTGACAGTAATAAAAAAATCCTGGGTTATCTGGCTGTAATAGGTTTTTATAATTTGCCTTTGACCTATTTAGATGACTATATTAAAGCAGTTGAGAAAGTGACGGTTACCGAAATCAAGGCGGCATTCCAACGTCGAATTAAGCCAGAAAGGATGGTAACGGTTGTCGTAGGCGACGCAGAATAAAACATGCCAGGCGTTTAATTGGCAATGGCTACCCGAGGTAATATTCGTATCATTGGTGGTGAATGGCGAAGTCGCATTATAACCTTTCCTAATCAGGGGGATTTGCGCCCCACGCCGGATAGGGTGCGTGAGACTGTTTTTAATTGGTTAGGACAAGATCTAAGTGGCAAAATCTGTCTGGATCTTTTTGCTGGAAGTGGTGTATTGGGATTTGAAGCTGCATCTCGTGGAGCAAAACAAGTCGTAATGATAGAATCTGACCCCAGAGTTTATAAAGCGTTACAGGAAAGCAAGGTTAAATTAAAGGCAACACAAATAGAATTGGTAATGATGAAGGCAATGGCATTTATGGTGTCAGATTTACGCCAGTTTGATGTTGTTTTTCTTGACCCACCTTATCGGCTTGAATTATTGCCTAAACTATTATCCATCCTGCCTTCACATCTTGCTAAAGATAGCCTTGTTTATATCGAAGGTGAGAATTTTTTGATACCTGATAAACATTGGTTGGTTTGGCGTAGCAAACGAGCAGGTAAGGTTTGTTATCAACTGATAAAATTAACGGATGCAAATGGATAAAGCCATATACCCCGGCACCTATGATCCTTTTACGTGTGGTCATGAGGATCTAGTTAGGCGTGCTTCGCGTCTTTTTGATCAAGTAATTGTAGCCGTAGCGGAAAGTAGTGGGAAAAAGCCTTTTTTTACTTTGGATGAACGCGTAAAAATGGCACAGCAAGTGTTAGCTGATTGCACAAATGTGAAAGTGGTTGCATTTTCAGGGCTATTGATGGAGTTTTTACAAAAGCAGGATGCCAGAATAATTTTACGTGGATTGCGTGCTGCATCGGATTTTGAATATGAGTTTCAGATGGCCGGCATGAATCGTGGAATGTATCCCGATGTTGAAACGTTATTCATGACACCGTCCGAGAAGTATATGTTTATTTCTGCCACGATTGTGAGAGAAATTGCGATTTTGGGTGGAGATGTCGATAAGTTTGTACATCCGCTGGTTGCGATAAAATTGCGCGGCAAAATTGGAAAATAATCGGTAACTATTCGTTACTCATTAGGGCACTTCTAAAAATTCAGAGTTCTAAACAAGACCAGGCGCGAATAAAAAATATTGACGCAGCATATGATGGATAGGTAAGGAAATATTTTTTGTGAGCAACGAAGTATTGTGACGAAACGGGGTAAGCAGGCAAGCCGCAAAGCGGCTGCTCGCAAATATGGATTTTTAGCGGTGCCCTGAAGTAACTCTAACGAAAGTACTTGTGAATTAAAAACGAACTTAACGCTGATAATTCAACAGCATTAAGCTCGTTTAATATTTATTGCGGGGGTTTTTTATTCAGTGACTTTCTTTGAAGAATGTTGCTCTTTAGTCTTAAGTGAGCTACGTATAAAAATACTCATGAGATAACCCAAGTAAAGAAAAAGAATAATATCTGAAATAACCCATCCCATTATTGATGCGGGCAATTCAAAAATGGACATAATGCCAAAGAAAGTACCGCTAATAACGATTGCTAGAATAATAAAAATCTGACTTTTGTTCATAAATAATACCCTCTTAATGAAACATTATTAAATGTTATTTGAAAAGGTTGGGCACCATACTTCACAAAAAGTTCACAACTTATTCACAATAAATTCACATCTGTCTTTGATGATAAAAATCTGGGGGCTTGGGAATGCTGGGGCCAGAAACGCTGAGGTCTACCCACGTGCTCTGCCGACGCCGCCATAGGTTAGTATATTTTAACTGGACAAGGATGTGGCTCATGGGTTCAGGTCGCGATTTACGCAGATCCTACGCTACGCAAGACTTAATCTCTCGACCGACCGATGCTTCATATCACTTGTACGACAAACTTCCAGCGAGTCTGTCAGCGCATTGAGAGGGGCTCCGCCCTGATAATTAAAGCGGATAGAAATATATTCACCTTCGGAAACTGAAAGTGGTGAGGATAATGGAAGTATGATGTATTGGGTATGCCAATCAACCGTGCTACTTGTCGCTGGATTAATGGCGAGTACATTTTTGGTGATTAATCGTAATGCGTTAAATTGACCGTTCTCGGCCATGATAATTTGCCCATCCCAACTACAGGTCTGGCTAAATGGCTCAGCATACGACAACCATTGAAATACCTCAGGATCTCCGAGGTTTTTGCTTCTTTCCTGAGTTGAACAAGGGTCTTGAAATAAAATAGTGGGGGCGTAGAAACCTTCAAAATGAAAGTTTTGTTGTATCGGCTGAATGGCTTGAATGCTGGCCTCTGGCACAAAGATCGGCAGTGGGCCACCAAACCTTTCCAAATAACGCTTTTTAAATGAATCGATAACAGGCATCTGTTTTTCGCGTAACAAACCCGTGTGCAGCATTTCACAGATAACAACATCGACGGGTTCTGGTGGTAAGTAATGCAAGGCATCCGCCTGGATAACCTCAACTTTATCTCCGTTGATGTTTTTCGCAAGAAAGCTGCGTGCCGCATACACCAGTTCTGGGTTGCGCTCTACACAAAAAACCTTCTGCGCTTTTTGAGCGGCAAAAAAAGATTGTACTCCAGTGCCTCCACCAAGCTCCAGAACCTTAGCTCCGGGCTTTACCACCCTATTAATAGCCTCTTTTAAAGCCTTTCATCCGAATAGTGTCATTCAACATATTGTGATGGTAATGCAGAGGGATGAACTGGCCAAGTTCCAAGCTATCAAATTTATTTCGCATATTAATCTCTCCAAGGGTGATGAATGTTTAGCGCTGTGCATCTATTGGAAATACTGTAAGCAAAAATTATGCCGACCTGCGACAGGCCACATACCTTTATGTGTTGCGACTTATTTATTTGGTTTTTTGTAGGTGGCAGGCGGCAAGGCCGACAAATATTGCCGCTGTAGAAAATATAAGGGCACCTCTAAAAATTCAGAGTTCTAAACAAGACCAGGCGCGAATAAAAAATATTGACGCAGCATATGATGGATAGGTAAGGAAATATTTTTTGCGGGCAACGAAGTATTGTGACGAAACGGGGTAAGCAGGCAAGCCGCAAAGCGGCTGCTCGCAAATATGGATTTTTAGAGGTGCCCATAAAAACTCATTTTAGGTGCATTCTGGTGTTTCAGGTGAATGACAGCCGAGCACAAAGACGCTATATCGCAACGTACTTTTCTTCTTATCATCCTTGTAATGGTTGCAAATGGTAAGGGGAATTTATGGGCAATCCTTGTGCGCCAATCAGAGGATGTGCTTTGAGTTGATGCGAATACGCCTGGCAATCAAGCAGTTCAGAAATTAAACGCTCACGCATGCCTGGGTATTGATTGGCGTTGGCACTAACCACCCACCCGGCTAATCGATACAAATTTATAATGTGCATCCAAGATTAATTCAAACGTGCCATGCACGCCATCACTTTGCACCACTGAACGCAGAATATTGGCCGGAAATTTTATGGTGCGACCATCGGTTGTCTTTGCCACGACCGAGTTAACCGCGCCCTCGTAATACTGAATGAGTTGATAAGAAGAAATGTTGAGAACAACACGCAAATGATGAGGCATCTATCAACCTGTGTTTTTAAATAATCGTAGCGTAGCAAACAGGGCACCTGAATCTTACAAAAAACTTTCATCCGCCCGTAAATAACGCCACTTTCCTTCGGGTAAATCAGCCAGCTTTACTTTACCAATGCTGACCCGTTTTAATCCGGTAATTTTCAGGTTGACCAGTTCACACATGCGGCGAATCTGGCGTTTCTTGCCTTCCTGCAGAATAAAGCGCAACTGATCCTGATTTTGCCAGCTCACTTGCGCTGGTTTTAAGGCTTTACCATCCAGGCTCAAACCATAGTTTAGTAAGGCCAGCTTTTCTTTTGATAAGGCTCCTTCAACCCGCACCAGATATTCTTTTTTAACTTTCGAATCAGCCCCGATAAGTTGTTTAGCGATGCGGCCATCTTGTGTCATAACCAACAAGCCTTGAGAATCAATATCCAGCCGTCCGGCCGGTGCCAGATTTTTCAAATGTAATGGGCTAAAGCGTTGTGGGAAACGTTGATCTATAAATTGGGTCTCCCGATTGATCAGACTGACGGCGGGTTGATAACCCGGTTCTGGCTGACTTGAAACAAAGCCGACGGGTTTATTCAACAGGATGGTGACATAATCTTGTTGCTGTGCCTGGGCTGCTTTGTCGAGTTTGATTTTCTGTGTGGGAAAAATTTTGGTGCCCAATTCAGAAATCCGCTCACCATCCACAAATACCCAGCCATTCTCAATATATTTATCCGCTTCTCGACGAGAACAGATACCTTGCTCAGACATACATTTAGATAAACGAATCTTTTCCATAAGCTTTATGATATTTTAGTTCTTAATAACGAGACCTTATTATAGTCAGCATCGTATTGTAAAATGCTTTTTTGCAGCCCTTTATAACAACTGGACAAACAATGATGGAAACCACGACCGCAATACTGGAAAGAGCGCAACAGCGCGCAAAGGAAATGAAATTACCCTATCGCGGAGCCTTACTCCCTGCCGAAGCATGCACCTTGCTACAAAAAGTACCCGATGCCCAACTCGTGGATGTGCGCTCAAATGCTGAATTGGATTGGGTGGGCCGCATTCCCGGTGCGATCGAAATCGAATTGCGTTCCTATCCCGGCATGCAATCCAATTCAAACTTCCTTGATCAACTTTCGGCTCAGCTGGATAAAGAATCACTGGTGATGTTTATCTGTCGCAGCGGTGCGCGCTCGAATCATGCCGCCACCATTGCCAGTCAATCAAATTTCACCGATTGCTACAATATTCTCGAGGGTTTTGAAGGTGACAAAGATGAAGCGGGTCACCGCAATACAATCTCGGGTTGGAAGGTGGCCGAGCTGCCGTGGATGCAGAGCTAAGGAATCAGCGATTCCCTAAGCTTCTGACCATGCAATTAACCCGGAATAAGCGGTCGCCAGGATGATGATGCCAAATATAATTCGATACCAGGCGAAAACGGTAAAATCATGGTTGCTGATAAAACGCAGTAACCCGCGTACCGCCAGCAAAGCACTGACGAAGGCCGCAATAAAACCCACGGCAAACATGCCCAGATCTTCGAAATACAGGATGTCACGATGCTTGTAAACATCATAAAAAGTGGCGGCAAACATGATGGGTATTGCCAGGAAAAAGGAGAATTCCGTTGCTGCTTTGCGTGACAGACCAAAAAGTAAACCACCAAGAATCGTGGCGCCCGAACGAGAAGTGCCCGGTATCAGCGCCAGGCACTGCGCAAGCCCCACTTTCAGCGCATGTTTCCAGTCCATATCTTCCACTTGCTCGACGTCAACCACATGGTCTCTACGCTCAGCCCATAAAATCATTACACCGCCGATAATCAAGGCCATTGCGACCGAGGCGGGATTAAACAGGTATTGCTTGATGATATCGATGAACAACAGACCCAAGATGGCAGCGGGCATAAATGCAATCAGCAGGTTCAAGACAAAACGATTGGCCGCTTTGTCTGAACCAATACCGGCCACCACTTCACCAATCTTGGTGCGATATTCCCAGCATACCGCCAGTATCGCGCCGAGTTGAATCACAACGGCAAAAACCTTGCCCTTGTCATCATTGAAATCGAGCAAGTCACTCACCAATATAAGATGACCGGTGGAAGAAATAGGCAGGAATTCCGTCAAGCCCTCAACGATGCCAAGGATTAGCGCTTTAAGTAATAAAACCAAATCCATGTCAAATTATCTCCCTGCTTTTTTTAGAGACGTGATTATAGCTTGCTGTATATCTCAGCACCGATTTTCTTAAATTCTTCAGATTTCTCATCCATTCCTTTCTTCAGTGCTTCATCCTCGGTAAAACCTTGCCTGGCCGCATAATCGCGCACATCCTGCGTAATTTTCATGGAACAGAAATGCGGGCCGCACATGGAACAGAAATGCGCGACTTTTGCGCCTTCCTGTGGCAAGGTTTCATCATGGAATTGTAATGCTTTATCAGGATCAAGGCTGAGATTAAACTGATCTTCCCAACGAAATTCAAAACGTGCTTTGGATAACGCATTATCACGAATTTGTGCGCCAGGATGTCCCTTTGCCAGATCGGCAGCATGAGCCGCGATTTTATAGGTAATGATGCCATCCTTGACATCGTCTTTGTTAGGCAGGCCAAGATGTTCTTTCGGTGTAACGTAACACAACATCGCGGTGCCATACCAACCGATCATAGCCGCACCAATCGCGGAAGTAATGTGATCATAACCCGGCGCAATATCCATGGTCAGTGGCCCTAAGGTATAAAAAGGGGCCTCATCACAATGTTCTAATTGCAGCTCCATGTTTTCCTTGATGAGGTGCATCGGTACATGGCCCGGGCCTTCAATCATGACTTGTACATCGTGCTTCCATGCAATCTTGGTCAATTCGCCCAATGTCCTCAATTCAGCAAATTGAGCTTCATCATTGGCGTCATAAATAGAGCCTGGTCGCAGGCCATCACCCAGCGAAAAGCTGACATCGTAGGCCTTCATAATCTCGCAAATATCTTCAAAATGCGTATAGAGAAAACTTTCCTTATGGTGTGCCAGACACCATTTCGCCATGATTGAACCACCACGCGAGACAATACCCGTCAAACGTTTCGCCGTCATAGGCACATAAGCCAGACGTACGCCGGCATGGATGGTAAAGTAATCCACGCCCTGCTCTGCCTGCTCAATCAAGGTGTCGCGGAAAATTTCCCAGGTTAGATCTTCTGATTTACCATCGACTTTTTCCAGTGCCTGATAAATGGGTACCGTACCAATTGGTACCGGGCTATTACGAATAATCCACTCGCGGGTTTCGTGAATATTCTTTCCGGTTGAAAGATCCATCACCGTATCGCCACCCCAGCGAATCGCCCAGGTCATCTTTTCAACTTCTTCCTGAATACTCGAACCCAGCGCAGAATTACCGATATTGGCATTAATTTTTACCAGAAAATTGCGGCCAATGATCATCGGTTCCGATTCCGGGTGGTTAATATTCGCCGGAATAATTGCGCGTCCCCGTGCGACTTCATCACGCACAAACTCGGGTGTCACTTGCTTGGGCAGCGATGCACCAAAATTTTTCCCTGGATGTTGCCGCATTAATAATTCAGGATTTTGTGCTTTGAGCGCATCAAAGCGCTGATTCTCACGAATGGCGATAAACTCCATCTCCGGCGTAATAATCCCCTGGCGAGCATAATGCATTTGCGAAACATTCATGCCAATCTTGCTTCGGCGGGGCTGGCGTTTAAAATTAAACCGCATTTCCTCAAGCCTGGGATCAATCAGACGCGCTCTACCGTATGTTGAATTCAGACCCGAGAGTACTTCGGTATCGCCGCGCTCTTCTATCCACTTCTCACGCAAAGCAGATAAGCCACTTCGAATATCTTTCTTTACTGTAGAATCGGTATAAGGGCCGGAAGTATCATAGACTACGATAGGCGGATTTTTCTCTGCGCCCATGCTCGCAGCAGTATCAGATTGAGTAATTTCCCGCATTGGAACCAGAATATCAGGCCGCGAACCTTGTATGTATATCTTACGGGAATTAGGTAATGGCTTGACTGCCGCTTCATCAACCTGAGCCGTACTTTTTGAAAATTTTTCTTGATTTGAAACTGTGGTGCTCATTGTGCGCTCCTTAAGATGCCATAAAGAGCAGGGAGGGTGAGTCCTGGCTTCCCTACGGCGGCATTATCCGCGTCAGGTGTTAAGGGACTCTCTCACCGAGTCCCAGAAAATTCTGGAAACGGACCCCTAGCTGATGCTGTGAAGCTAATGGAAATATGAAATAATTGCAAGTCTGTTACCTAAATTAATAGAAATGATATGGATCAAAATATGAATCTCGAACTAACCCGCTCCAATATGGTGCAACAACAAATCCGCACCTGGAATGTACTGGATGACAGTGTACTTGAACTATTGTACAAAATACGACGCGAAGAATTTGTCCCGACCATTTACCGATCATTGGCATTTGTTGATATGGAAATCCCTCTGGGGTACGATCAAGTAATGCTGACACCGAAGATGGAAGCACGAATGTTGCAGGAATTACATATAAAAAAGACGGACAAGATTTTAGAGGTCGGCAGTGGTAGTGGCTATATGACCGCTTTATTAGCCGCAAAAGGTGCGCACGTTCACAGTGTTGAAATTGTGCCCGAACTGAAAACAATGGCAGAAACAAACCTGCAGACCCATGGCATAGCCAATGTGACACTGGAAGAAGGTGATGCTTCACATGGCTGGCCCAAGCATCAACCTTATGACGTGATTGTTTTAACCGCCTCCACCCCGGTTTTACCACAGGCCTTTCAAAATAGCCTCAACCCGGGTGGTCGTTTGTTAGCCATTATTGGTGAAACACCCATCATGGAATTGGTACTCGTCACCTGTGAAGCACCCGGTGTCTATCATTCAACCACACTATTTGAAACCGACACAAAGCCGCTCATAAATGCACAACTGCCCGAACGATTTGTTTTTTGATTGTTGTTTCTGTGAATGATATGTTCTATAAATTACCTTATTGCCGAGATCTTATCAGTTCGGAAACGATATAGCCGGAAATCAAAATGAAATTCCTGCAATATATCTATATTCTGTTAATCGTTGGAATAACCGGAGCAGCGCCGCCAACTCCGCTTTATGCTGCTGATTTAATGGATATATACCGTGAAGCATTGGATCGGGATGCGCAATATCAATCAGCCCGTTCTGTCTATCAGGCCGCCCAGGAAAAATTAACCCAAGGCCGAGCAGGATTGCTTCCCAATATCACACTGAGCGGAACACGACAGACCCAGCTTATAAATACCAGCCTGGGTCCTGAAGTAACCATCCAGAATCGTGGTGTTATTGTCACTGCAACACAACCCTTGATTCGTGTTGAAAATATTGTCATCTTTGCTCAATCTAAAACAGAAGTGGCACAAGCTGATTCACAATTTGTGATCGCAGCTCAGGACCTGATTTTGCGTGTGGCGCAGGCCTATTTTGATGTGCTGAGTGCCCAGGTTGATGTCACCGTGGCGGAAGTGCAGAAAACCGCGATCCTCAGGCAACTGGAACAAGCCAAACGCAATTTTGAAGTCGGCATCGCCACGATTGTTGATACAAACGAAGCCCAGGCACGCTTTGACTTGACTATTTCGCAAGAGATCGCCGCAAGAAATGCGCTGGAAATAAGTAAACGTAGCTTACAGGGGATTATCGATCGTTTCCCTGAAAACCTTGTCGGTACAAATGAATTCACTGCCGAACTTTCCAATATGCCATATACCGATATGGAAGAATGGGTAACCGTAGCTGAAGAAAAAAACTTTACCCTGAAAATTCAGCAAGCAGCCTATGAACTTGCAAAAAAGGAAGTAGAAAGAACCCGGTCAAAGCACTATCCAACGGTGGATTTAGTTGCTCAATACAGTGATCAAACCGGTGTTGGTGGTGCGATTACCGGACGCGGAATTGATCTTACTTCAAAATCGATCGGTATCCAGTTCAATCTTCCCCTGTTTGAAGGTTTCGCAACACAGTCACGAGTACGTGAAGCGCTGGCAAACCTGGGCAGAGCGCAGCATGACCTGGAAAATGCTCGGCGCAATAATGCCTTACAGGTACGCCAACAATATCTTAATGTCACCAATGGCATTGCCCAGGTAAATGCACTGAAGCAAGCGTTAGTCTCCAGTCAGACTCAACTGGAATCAACCGTACTCGGCCAGGAAGTCGGCGTAAGAACCGAGGTTGATGTATTGAATGCGCAACAACAGCTATATTCTGCAAGGCGCGACCTCGCCAAAGCCTATTACAATTATCTAATGTCAAGACTAAGACTAAAAGCTGAAGCGGGTGAACTGGACGAAGATACGTTGCAGCAAATAAACGCCATGCTTTAGAACAATGACCAGACCAAAAATTAGTTGCCTAAATTCAACCTTTCTTAAAGGCACCTCTAAAAATCCATATTTGCGAGCAGCCGCTTTGCGGCTTGCCTGCTTACCCCGTTTCGTCACCATACTTCGTTACTCACAAAAAATATTTCCTTACATATCAATCATATGCTGCGTCAATATTTTTTATTCGCGC
>JAUXRH010000243.1 GCA_030682075.1 Nitrosomonas sp. | reverse complement strand
CATTTGTTTTATCGGAGTTTTATATTCCATGTATCCGGGAGCCTGTCGGACTTAAATGATCGTAGCGAGCAAAGTGAGGAAGCGAGGACAGATTGGCCGGATTTTGAGGCGCATAGTCATTCTATGCAACGAAAAATCAGGGTAATTTGAACCGCTCGTCCCATTTGCGCCGTAGATCAACCTTAAGTCCAACAGACTCCTGGTATAGGAAATACCCGCAAGCCCACAATGATTCCAATCTAAATATTACCTAAACTGCAGTAATCTACAGTACAGCTTAGGTATTAATTGATCGACAGAATTCCTCCTATACAGCAGAAGTCACACGCCAAACTATTCTACTTATATTTTAATTAAAAGGTTGAGGTCTTGGCGTATCATTAGTTGAAGGTGGCAATATTGGCATTTTAAAATCGGGCTGCTCCCCAGTTAATGTCTTCAAAAAAGCCACAATATTGTCAATTTCTTTTTTATTGAAATCACGATCCAGCTGCACCTGCCCCATTATTTTAACTGCCTCTTCCAATGTTGCAGCGGCACCATCATGGAAGTAGGGATAAGTTAATTCGATATTACGTAAGGTTGGTACTTTAAAAACATTCAGGTCGCTGTCCTTTCCGGTAACTTCTTTCCTTCCTTCCGCTTTACTGGCTGTTTTATAGGGTCGATGAACACCAAATTTCTGATATAGTGCGCCGCCGACAGCCGGGCCATTATGACAACCTGCACAGCCGCTGCTCTTGAATAAATTATAACCATCCAGTTCAGCTTTGTTGAGTGCTTTTTTATCACCTTCCAGCCATTGATCAAAGCGCGATCCTGGTGTCACAAGGGTTTCTTCAAAAGCTGCAATGGCAGTAGTTACTCTATCTATATTGACCAGATCAGATCCAAAAGCTTTTTCAAATTGTGCTCGGTATTGTGGAATGGAACGTAACACTTCTACTGCCAGTTTATGTGTTGAAGCCATCTCGCCTGGATTAGCAATAGGTCCACCCGCTTGAGCTTTTAGATCCTTGGCACGCCCATCCCAAAATTGTGCCAGGTTCATACTCGCGTTTAATACGGTTGGTGCATTGATGGGGCCTTGTTGCCATGCATGACCAATAGAAGTTGGAATATTATCCGTACCACCCAGGCTCAAGTTATGGCATGAGTTGCAAGAAATAAAACCTGATTTGGATAAGCGCGGATCGAAAAACAACATTTTACCTAATTCAGCCACCTCCGCATTTTTAGGCTTTACCGCTTTAATTGGTTGAATAGGCTCATTGGCTGATATATTGATCGAAGTGACAAGTGCGCCCACCGATAACAACGATACAATCAGTTTACGTATCATCATTGGTAATCCCCCTTAAAATTACGGCTGTAATGGCGCAGCCGATTACGCCTGATGTAAAACCTTCTGGGAATATTGCGAGCATTAAAACAGTTTAGATACACCCGAATCAGCATAACCTTAAGAGCACCTCTAAAAATCCATATTTGCGGCTTGCCTGCTTACCCCGTTTCGTCACCATACTTCGTTGCTCACAAAAAATGTTTCCTTACCTATCAATCCTATGCTGCGGCAATATTTTTTATTCGCGCCTGGTCTTGTTTAGAACTCCGAATTTTTAGCGGTACCCTTAAAGAAATTTTGGTGTACACGTATTCATACTCCGATTTCTATTTATTATATTCAGCAGAAGCAACGATAAACTTATTCGCTTTATTGTCACACGTCATATTATCATTACCGCGACGGATATTTTGGCTAAGTAACCGTGATAGTTCTGTTAGTGCTTGCTGATAAACTTTTCGCTTAAATTCAACCACGGTTTCAAGTTCTATCCAATATTGATTCCATCGCCATGCATCAAATTCGGGATGCGGACTGGTGCGTAGTGAAACATCACTATCACGCCCAACCAGGCGCAATAGATACCAGATTTGCTTTTGCCCTTTGTAATTTCCTCGCCATTCTCGTCTTATCCACCGATCCGGCACATCGTAACGCAACCAGTCTCTGGTGCGCCCCATAATCTCAACATGATTGGGACGTAATCCAACTTCTTCTGTTAACTCACGGTACATCGCCTGTTCAGGGCTTTCGCCCGCTTTAATACCACCCTGGGGAAATTGCCAGGAGTTCTGTCTTATTCGTTTGCCCCAGAATACCTCGTTCTTCGAGTTCAGTAGGATAATACCAACATTGGGACGATATCCGTTACGGTCAATCATGTGAATTATCCGTTTGACCCGTTAAATAGTATGGATTTTTTCATACTTTGCCTCAGAATGAAAGTAATCAAAAAAACAAAAACCCACGCTCTCTCCACACATACATTGCATCTCCTCTCTTTTCCCAAATCCGAGTCAGAAATAAGATACAAACAGCAATTAGACTTAACCACACCTAATATAGTCTTTCAAGGTAAAATTGTCTCCTACTTAATACCGTCTTATTGGAATATTTTCTATGCGTGTTTCACAATTTTTCATTTCCACACTAAAAGAAGCCCCGACTGAAGCCGAATTAATAAGCCACAAATTAATGCTTCGAGCTGGACTTATCAGACGTCTTGGCAGTGGCCTTTATAGCTGGATGCCATTGGGATTAAGAGTACTACGTAAAATAGAAAATATTGTTCGCGAAGAGATGAATAGAAGTGGTGCTATTGAACTTTTAATGCCTGCAATACAACCGGCGGAATTATGGCATGAAACTGGAAGATGGGATGTATTTGGCCCACAAATGCTTAAAATAAAAGATCGGCATAAACATGATTTCTGCTTTGGTCCAACCCATGAAGAAGTCATTACCGATATTGCACGCCGTGAAATTAAAAGTTATCGTCAATTACCCTTGAATTTTTATCAGATTCAAACTAAATTTCGCGATGAAATTCGCCCACGCTTTGGTGTAATGCGCGCACGCGAATTCATAATGAAAGACGCTTATTCATTCCATGCTGATTTAGTAAGCCTGGAGAAAACATACCAGTTAATGTACGAAACATATTCGCGCATTTTTACCCGTATAGGGCTAAATTTTCGTGCCGTATCTGCAGATACGGGGGCCATAGGCGGCAGTGGCTCACACGAGTTTCATGCATTAGCTGATTCGGGCGAAGATGCCATTGTGTTTTGCCCAGACTCAGACTATGCGGCTAATATTGAATTAGCCCAGGCATTACCTTCTTCAGTACCACGTAAACAATCTGCCGACATAATGCAGGAAATTGCCACGCCAAATAGTAAAACTTGCAAGGAAGTAGCAAATTTACTAAATATTCCCTTAAAAAATACCGTAAAAACACTGGCAGTAACGACAAACGATAAAATGTATCTGCTTTTGCTGCGTGGCGACCATCAACTCAACGAATTGAAAGTAAGAAAAATCCCTTTTTTAGCTGACTTTCAATTTTCAAGTGAAGAAGAGATCCTCGCTGCAACCGGGTCTATTCCAGGATTTATTGGACCTGTAGGTTTGGAATTATGTGTAATTGCTGACATCGCCGTCATGGAAATGAGTAACTTTGTTTGTGGTGCCAATAAAAAAGACTTCCATTTTATTAATGTAAATTTTGACCGGGATATTAAAATACCCGATCACATTCTGGATCTGCGTAATATTGTTGCTGGAGATCTATCACCCGATGGCAAGGGTAAGTTGGAAATTTGCCGAGGTATTGAAGTAGGACATATTTTTCAATTGCGCACTAAATATGCGGAAACAATGAAAGCAGACTATCTGGATGAGTCAGGTCAAACGCAAACAATGGAAATGGGTTGCTATGGTATTGGCGTATCGCGTGTTATAGCAGCAGCGATTGAGCAGAGTCATGATGAACATGGCATTATTTTTCCACCCGCAATTGCACCCTTTCAGCTTGTTATAGTACCTATTGGCATAAAGAGAAGTGCGCAAGTTAAAGCTGAGGTAGAAAGATTGTACAATGCATTTTCTGCTGCCAATATTGAAGTGCTATTGGATGACCGTGATGAGCGCCCTGGCGTGATGTTTGCTGATATGGAGCTCATTGGTATTCCTCATCGCGTTGTGATCAGCGATCGAGGCTTGAAGAACGCAACGGTTGAATATCAAGCACGTCGCGATAAAGAATCTTTGTCAGTTCCATTGCAAAGCATCATTTCTTTTATAACAGCAAAGTTATGTATCAATTAATTGGACTAATATTCCTTCTTTCCTATGCCACTTCAATTCAGGCAAATGTCCTGCAATACAAATTACTTTTTGCCAGCACAACAACAGTTATTCATCAAATAAACAGCGACCAGGCGATTCCTCATCAAGCATCATCTTCTTTTATTACCGATGGTCAGGCTTGGCTAACTACAATGAGTAGCCGAGTAAAGAGATTTATTCCTGACCAGAAAGAGCGTGACGATTTTCTAAGTACTGTCTATTATGAAGCTATCCGTGCGGGACTTGATCCACAATTGGTATTAAGTGTTATCCAGGTTGAAAGCAACTTTAATAAATATGCCATTTCAAGCGCTGGAGCGCGAGGTTATATGCAAATAATGCCATTCTGGGTAGATACCATTGGTACTAAAGATCATAATCTTTTTCACCTACGCGTTAATCTTCGCTATGGCTGTACTATTTTGCGACACTATCTTGAGATTGAGAAGGGCAACTATTTTCGTGCCCTTGGTCGATATAATGGAAGTCTGGGTCAAGTCACTTACCCGCAACAAGTGTTTAATACATGGCGCGAAACATGGGCGTATCCTTCATAGCTAATCTTACGAATTAGCTATGAAGGATATAGATATAGAATCAACTCAAACCTATGGGCCGTTATTTTTCAAAATCTACTGACTTCTCTTGAATGAATTCTTCGATAGTGTCTCGTGTGATCAGTCCAAGCTTGCGCGCCGCTGGTTTACCGGCAGGATCAAATAAATAAGTACTCGGCAACATTGAGATATCCTCAATTTGAGCTGCAATACGTCTATCACCCAGCACCGTAGGATAAGAAATGGACATTGATTCCACAAATTCCATTACTACCTTGGGATCAGAATAATCCATTGCAATACCGATTACCATGACATCTTTACGATTTTCGTAGAGTGAGACCAAATCAGGAATCTCTTCCAAACAGGGCGGACACCAAGTCGCCCAGAAATTAACTATCACCCATTGTCCCTTGTACTGAGAAAGTGAATGTATTTTTCCTGTTGAATCTTTAAATTGAAATCCATTCGCCTGAACACTAAATACTAACAATAGCATCACGCAAAAATAAATAATGAGATGTCGCACCCGCACTCCTTCAATGTGATTTTTACGGGTTTCAGGCTACCCAGAGATACACACAAAATAACAAACAATCGAATGATCATTCTAGGAGCCTGTCGGACTTTGGTCGTCGATAGCGAAAATCGACCCCGGCGCGGTCGATTTGCAGCCGACGATTCCAAAGTCCGACAGGCTCCTAGACCTGCGGGTGCGCTCTATCCAGCTTACTATGCAGGTTATTAAGTGCGCCTAGATAAGCTTTGGCAGATGCCACCACAATATCAGTATCTGCACCATGGCCATTAACGATGCGCCCGGATTTCTGAAGCCTTACTGTCACCTCGCCCTGCGAATCAGTCCCACTGGTAATATTGTTAACCGAGAACAGTTGCAACTCAGTACCGCTCGCCAGTATTTTTTCTATTGCACGGAATGTCGCATCGACAGGACCACTTCCATCTGATTCTGCACGCAATTCTTTGCCATCTTCTGAAATAACCAAATTTGCATAAGGTATTTCCCCGGTTTCACAATGAATGGTTAGTGCCAGTAATCGATATCGTTCTTGCATGAACGGCATCTCATCTGAAATCAGTGCATGCAGATCTTCATCGAAAATTTCATGTTTCTTATCGGCTAATTCTTTGAAACGCATAAATGTATTATTAAGCATTTCCTCTGATTCAAGCTGTACGCCGAGCTCCAGTAAACGACTACGGAACGCATTGCGCCCAGAATGTTTTCCCAGCAATAATTTATTTGCACCCCAACCAACATCCTCTGCACGCATGATCTCATAGGTTTCACGATGTTTAAGTACCCCATCCTGATGAATGCCGGACTCATGAGCAAATGCATTTGCACCAACAATTGCTTTATTAGGTTGCACTGGAAAGCCTGTAATACCAGAAACCAGTTTACTGGCTGGAACAATATGTGTCGTGTCTATCCGTGTATCACAAGGAAAAAAATCCTGTCGAGTACGTACTGCCATTACAACTTCCTCAAGTGCCGCGTTTCCAGCACGCTCACCCAACCCATTGATAGTACATTCGACTTGCCGTGCGCCGTTCATCACAGCAGATAAGGAATTTGCTACAGCCAATCCTAAGTCATTATGGCAATGAACCGAAAATATTACTTTATCCGAATTAGGTATACGCTCACGCAAGGTACGGATAAGATTGCCAAATTGTTCTGGCATGGTATAGCCAACGGTATCTGGAATGTTAAGTGTAGTCGCTCCAGCGTCAATAACTGCTTCTAATATACGACAAAGAAAGTCAACTTCAGATCGACCTGCGTCTTCAGGAGAAAATTCAATGTTATCAGTATATTGACTCGCCCACTTTATGGCCTTGATCGCTTGTTCCATCACCTGTTCAGGTGACATGCGCAATTTCTTTTTCATATGAATCGGTGAAGTGGCAATAAAGGTATGTATTCGAGCAGATTCCGCACCTATCAATGCTTCGCCCGTGCGCCTGATATCTGCCTCAGTAGCGCGAGCCAAACCACACACGACACTGCCTTTAATCGTATCGGCAACCGCTTTTACAGCTTCAAAGTCTCCATTGGAAGCTGCTGGAAAACCAGCTTCAATCACGTCAACTCCCATACGCTCCAGTTGCCGCGCGATGCGGACCTTCTCTTCTTTGGTCATGGATGCACCAGGACTTTGCTCACCGTCGCGCAACGTCGTATCAAAAATAATTAAATGATCTCGCATTACTTTCTCCAATTCAGGAACAAGACTTGAATAACTCTAAAGAAACTGCCGATTACTTCCGAGCCCGACCGAAGGCAAGCTAATTTTAGCTGGTGGCGTAAATCGCCATCCATAAAAAAAACTATCGTCAGGTTTTACAACAATGAGATAGAAGCCTCCAGGAGTCTGTCGGACTTAAGGTTGATCTACTGCGCACATGGGACAAGCGGTTCATATTACCCTGATTTTTCGTTGCATAGAATGACTATGCGCCTCAAAACCCGGCCAATCTGTCCTCGCTTTCCCACTTTGCTCGCTACGATCACTTAAGTCCGACAGACTCCTAGGGTGCTTCTAAAAATCCATATTTGCGAGCAGCCGCTTTGCGGTTTGCCTGCTTACCCCGTTTCGTCACAAGCTGCGTCAATATTTTTTATTCGCGCCTGGTCTTGTTTAGAACTCTGAATTTTTAGAGGTGCCCTAGATGCTAAACGGAATATCTCCCGAGTTATGGGTTACTCTTCTAATTATAAGTCCGTGGTTATTCCGCTTATTTAAGCTGTTCATACAGCAAATTAAGGATACGGTTCGCAGTTCTAGAGTTTACAGGCGCATTATCTTCGTTGAATACTCTAACTTGACTACTACTGGTTCCCGTTTCGCTGATTTGAATACGATACTTTTCAGCCTTCATGTTGTCTTTGTTTTTACGCCAGAATAAGGCTTTTGATAGAATCCCATCATCATCCCCCGTCTTTTTTTTATCAGAATCAGGATCAACATAGCGTACAAAATAAATACCTTCTACTCGGTTTCTGTCTTCAACAGTAAAGCCCACGCGATCCAAAGCCAATCCAACGCGACGCCATGAACGGTCAAATGCTTCATTTACATTGAGCACATCTCGCTGTTCAGGACTAATGTACGCACGTACTTGGGAGGCAGAAGAATTTATCGTGGTTAATTCCAGTCTTGCACGATCTTCTTCCGCACCGAAACGAATCATCAGGCGGGAAAGCATTTCTGCCTCCAGATCTGGATCTGCAGCGCGAGGTTGCCAGACAGTGCGTTGCGTACTTCCACCCTCGACAACTTCATCCATACCACGATGGCTGATATAAACTTCTGTGGTGCCATTTTCTCCTCGCTCCAGGCGTGTGCGAAACTTGTCGCGCTCGGCACTTGAGTACAAGCTGTCTAGAAAAGTAGACAGGAAAGTGCGTATAAAATCCTGCGGGATTTTGGCACGGTTTTCTGCCCAGTCAGTCTCAATAATTCCGGCTTCAGGTAGTTCTACCTTGATCAGAAAGCCTAGTTCCTGCCAAAATTCTTTTATTATTGGCCATACAACTTCAGGTGCCTGAGGTATAACTAGCCAACGCTGAGTACCCGCACGCTCAATGCGAATATTTTTATCTGAGGTTGGCAGTACTGCTGTAGAACCCGTCCTGGGCTGTCCGCTCCGTTCCTGGTTATAAGTAGAAAAGGTTGCGCTGCCTGATGGATTGGCATCTGGAATGGTGTAACGTTCATCGATACTTGGCGCTATCAAATCAGGCGGGACTTCCAGCGCTGGTAATTTGCTGGCTGATTTGTAATCAAATTTTTTATTTTCTGATAATAGGTTGCATCCTGTAACGACAAGTGAAGTTGCTAGTACCACACATGCGAAGGTTATGTGCTGCCATTTCATTTTTGATATCTTAACCATTTAAACTGTAAACCTCGGCTAGAATCATTGCTTCTCTGATAAGTTGATGATACTGATCTGATAAGGGTGTTAATGGAAGACGTATACCCGTCTTTATTAATCCCATTTGGGCGACTGCCCATTTTACTGGAATTGGGTTAGCCTCAATAAACAGGTCCTGATGTAATTTCAGAAGTTTGTTATTGATCGTGCGAGCAGCTAATAAATCACCAGAAAATGCAGCGTTACACATTTCGTGCATCAGTCTGGGAGCAACATTAGCCGTGACTGAAATCACACCCTGTGCACCCAACAACAAAATGGCCAGTGCGCTGGCATCATCACCACTATAAATCGCAAAGTCCTGTGGCGCACAACGTAATAAATCAGCGCCACGTCCTACATCACCTGTGGCATCCTTAATGCCAACGATATTTGGAATCTGTGCAAGTCTTAATGTCGTATCATTGGCAATGTCTGCAACCGTTCTACCCGGTACATTATATAAAATGTGGGGAATATCAACCGCTTCTGCGATTGCTTTAAAATGCCGATATAGCCCTTCTTGAGTTGGTTTGTTGTAGTAGGGTACCACTGAAAGGCAAGCTTCTACCCCCGCATTCTTTGCATAGATAGATAACTCTATGGCTTCGCGTGTTGAGTTTGCGCCAGTGCCTGCGATTATGGGTATTCGCCCATCCGCATGATCAACAGCAGTACGCATCAACAAATGATGTTCATCGAAATCTACTGTGGGCGATTCGCCTGTTGTGCCAACTACCACGATACCGTCAGTACCTTCAGTCACATGGAAATCAATCAAGGCGCAGAACCTCACCAAATCCAGCGTCCCATCCTCATCCATCGGCGTGACAATAGCGACCAGGCTGCCATTAAGCATGATAATTTACTCAGTTAAAAATTGTTATTCTACCTTCAACGGAAGCTTTAAAGAATATTGCTCAGGAGAGACCATCATATTCCATGAGTTTGAGTTAAACGCATCATTGAAAGGATTGTGTTGTCTTACTTTTGTGATCATAGCAAACGGCATGTTGTTATGAGCATAATCTAAATAGCTTTTTCCAATTAAGGGCACTTCTAAAAATCCATATTTGCGAGCAGCCGCTTTGCGGCCTGCCTGCTTACCCCGTTTCGTCACCATACTTCGTTGCTCACAAAAAATGCTTCCTTACCTATCAATCATATGCTGCGTCAATATTTTTTATTCGCGCCTGGTCTTGTTTAGAACCCTGAATTTTTAGAGGTGCCCTTAACCCGGATATTGCATGAATTGCACACGCCCTCACTTGTCTTTTGATTCCACAAGGAATTTGTCTCAGTCAGGTGTATGAATAACTACACCGCTTCTTCGAAAAATCCCTTGTGAAATCAATATCATGCGTGATCATCGTGCGAATTCATGCAATATCCGGGTTAAGTAATCGCAGTATTTTAAGCTCGACCAGTTATGGTTTGAAAAATGTCATCGCTCCATTATTATAATCTACCTTGATCGTATCTTTAGCGGCAAATTCGCCATTAAGAATTTTCTTTGCCAGTGGATTTTCAATTTGTGACTGGATGGCACGTTTTAATGGGCGCGCACCAAAAACCGGGTCAAAACCGACTTGAGCAATTTCCTCTAATGCCGCTTCTGATATCTGTAGCTTTATTTCCATTTTTGATAATCGAGCTTCCAGATATTGTATCTGTATCTGTGCGATCGACTTGATATGTTTCTCATTCAAAGCATGGAAGACAACGACTTCATCAATACGATTGACAAATTCTGGACGGAAATATGTTTTGACTTCACCCATCACTGCCGATTTAATGACCTGGTAATCATTGCCTGACATTTCCTGAATCATCTGTGAGCCAAGATTAGAAGTCATGACAATGACGGTATTTTTAAAATCCACCGTTCGTCCTTGGCCATCCGTCATGCGTCCGTCATCAAGTACTTGAAGCAGTACGTTAAAGACATCGGGGTGCGCTTTTTCAACTTCGTCAAGCAGGATAACAGAGTAGGGTTTTCTCCGCACAATTTCAGTAAGGTATCCACCTTCTTCATAACCTACGTAACCAGGCGGGGCACCGATCAGTCGCGCGACAGAATGTTTCTCCATGAACTCTGACATATCAATACGAACCAAATGATCTTCAGAGTCAAATAAAAATCCTGCAAGTGCTTTGCATAACTCGGTCTTGCCAACACCGGTTGGCCCCAGGAACAGGAAAGAACCATAAGGCCGATTGGGGTCGGAAAGTCCGGCACGCGAACGGCGGATAGCATCCGAAACAAGGGTTACCGCTTCATCTTGTCCGATCACTCGCTGGTGAAGTTTTTGTTCCATTTGCAAGAGTTTTTCCCGCTCACCTTGCATCATTTTGGATACCGGAATGCCGGTAGCCCGTGAAACAACCTCAGCAATTTCCTCTGCGCCAACCTGAGTACGGAGAAGTCTGGGTTTTTTTGCTGCAGTCAGATGTCCTGCCGCTTCTATTTGCTGATCTTGTTCCTTGAGCCGGGACTGCAATTGTGCTTCAAGTTGCGGAATGCGTCCATATTGTATTTCTGAAACTTTCTGCCAGTCTCCTTTGCGTGTCGCCGCATCAATTTCCAACCTGGCTTTCTCCATTTCCTCTTTGATTTGTTGGGAGCCTTGCACTTGTGATTTCTCTATTTTCCAGATTTCTTCCAGGTCAGCGTACTCACGTTCTAATTGTTTTATCTCGACTTCCAGCAGACGCAGGCGCTCTTGTGAAGCTTCATCTTTTTCTTTTTTAATGGCCTCGCGTTCAATCTTAAGCTGTATCAGACGGCGATCAAGTTTATCCATCGCCTCCGGTTTGGAATCAATTTCCATACGAATGCGAGCGGCAGCTTCATCGATAAGATCAATTGCTTTATCGGGTAGAAATCGGTCGGTTATGTAACGATTAGATAACTCAGCTGCCGCGACAATGGCTGGGTCAGTGATGTCAACGCCGTGATGGACTTCATATCTCTCCTGTAAACCACGCAGAATGGCAATCGTCGCTTCCACAGTAGGCTCGTCGACTTGTACTTTCTGGAAACGTCGTTCCAGTGCGGCATCTTTTTCAATATATTTGCGGTATTCATCTAACGTGGTCGCACCGACACAGTGTAATTCTCCACGTGCTAAAGCAGGTTTTAACATGTTGCCTGCATCCATTGCGCCCTCGGCTTTACCTGCGCCGACCATCGTATGAAGCTCATCTATGAATAAGATGGTATTTCCTTCATCTTGTGAGAGCTCTTTTAGTACAGATTTCAACCGTTCCTCAAATTCCCCTCGGTATTTGGCGCCAGCCAATAATGCCGCCATGTCGAGTGATAATACGCGCTTATTCTTTAGACTTTCTGGCACTTCGCCATTGATTATGCGCTGAGCAAGACCTTCCACAATGGCAGTTTTTCCTACGCCAGGTTCGCCGATGAGTACGGGGTTATTTTTGGTGCGTCGCTGAAGTACTTGTATCGCACGACGAATTTCATCATCACGTCCGATCACTGGATCAAGTTTACCCATACGAGCATACTCAGTAAGATCCAGCGTGTACTTTTTAAGAGATTCACGGCTACCTTCATGTTCAGCTGTGCCCACATTTTCACCACCGCGTACGGTATTGATCGCTTGTTCCAGCGCGACACGATTTGCGCCATGCTGTTTTAGCAGCCTGCCGGTTTCACCCTTATCATGAAGTATTGCTAATAGAAACATTTCTGAGGCGATGAATTGATCACCACGATTCTGTGCTTCTTTGTCAGCGATATTAAGCATGTTTCCAAGACTACGTGAAATATTGATTTCACCATTTGAACCCGCGACTTTGGGTAAACGCTCTATACTTTGCTTCAGTGAGTCACGTAAAGGCGTAACGTTGGCACCCGCGCGTTGTAACAATGATGCTGTGGTGCCATCCTCTTGTTGCAATAGCGCAAGCATTAAGTGCTGTGGCTCGATGTATGGGTTGTCCTGACCGATAGCCATACTCTGTGCATCGGCAAATGCCTGTTGAAATTTGGTCGTTAGTTTATCGAAACGCATGGAGTTCCCCAATAAAAGGTAATTGACTAGCTACATGGGGCAGGTACCCTGAAATTTCAAGAGTAACTACTCAGCTTACCGCCGCGTAATGTAATTATGAGCTAAACAATAACAATCTGCATGATGATAAAGATGGTGGGGAATCGATACTTTTGCGTATTACTTTAGAGCACCTCTAAAAATTCAGAGTTCTAAACAAGACCAGGCGCGAATAAAAAATATTGACGCAGCATATGATTGATAGGTAAGGAAATATTTTTTGTGAGCAACGAAGTATTGTGACGAAACGGGGTAAGCAGGCAAGCCGCAAAGCGGCTGCTCGCAAATATGGATTTTTAGA
>JAUXRH010000239.1 GCA_030682075.1 Nitrosomonas sp. | reverse complement strand
CCGTTGGACGAACCCTTGCACAATAAAGTGTTTATCTTATGTCTTCTTCCCGCATTTTGATTGGCTATATCGCCGCCTTGAATTTGGATGTATTATGCGATGGCGACGCCTGCATTGTACTGGGGTCGAAATTCAAATTCAGGTCACATCTGGCAAATAATCCCCAAACGCGCGATAAAGACTATGCCCTCAAAAAAGCCTGGTTTGACGACATTCTCATCGGCATCCAGTATGGCGCGCCCTATGCTTTCGATGAGGAAGCCTTTCGTCTGTTTTATCCGCTCGCTTTACGGGCTGGTTTGATTCTTCCGCCGCCTGACTTCAACGTTACGCCTCCCCCTGATTTACCCCACCCTGCCTTGCATCTCTTACGTGTGCAATGGTTTTCCCCTTTCCAATAGTAAAATTAGAATATGACCGCCCACCTGCAGAAAGCAAAGCAGCCTCGTTTCGATCTGGCTGACATCCTCCGCAAACATATCGGTGAATATAAAAAGTCTTATCGGCTTTCGTATGCGCAATCCAAAGTTGTGAGTGCCATCCTGGATTGCCGCACGCCCGCCATGGGGGGAGTGTGGAAGGAATGCGATAATTGCAAACGCTGGGAATTCTGCTATAAGCCTTGCAAGAATCGTCACTGTCCAAAGTGCGGCGCGTTCGAGAAGGCGCAATGGCTCGAAGACCAGAAGAAATGGATCCTGCCCATCCATTACTTTCATGTTGTCTTTACCATCGATCATGTCTTCAACGATCTGGTTGCCTTCAATCAGAAGCTCCTTTTCAATCTCTTCATCAAAGTCGCGGCTCAGTTATTGAAGGAGTTTGGGCAGAAGTATCTCGGCGGTGAGATTGGCTTTTCGTTGGCCATGCATACCTGGGGGCAGATCATGCAGGAGCATCTCCACACCCATTTCATCGTCACGGGCGGCGCGCTTGTCTCCTCCCCCACTGGCTACTCTTGGAATGCTGCTGACCATAAGTTCCTTTTCCCTGTCAAATTGCTCTCTAATCAATTCCGCAACCGTTTCTGCTTTGAACTCGCCAAACTCTGGGCGGCTGGCAAACTCAATACCAACGACGACGCGCTTGATGTTCAAGCCATGCTGACCGAAGCCTTATCCAAAGATTGGGAAGTCTATATCCAGAAACCGCTCTATGACAAAGAGAAATTGCTTGAGTATCTTGGTCGCTATATCTTCCGCATTGCCATTTCCAATCATCGCATTGTCGCGGTTGGGAAGGATACCGTCACTTTCAAGTATTTCGACAACCGCGACGACGGCGAAGAGAAGGAGATGACCTTGCATGTCTTCGAGTTCATCCGCCGTTTTCTTTCCCATGTCCTCCCCGATGGTTTTGTCCGCGTTCGTCATTTTGGTTTGCATAACGCTGGCTGTCGTCTCAAACTTCAACATGCCCGCCGGGTTCTGGGCGAGCCTTTTGAGTTGCCCGTCATCCTCAAGTTGAAGTTCCTCGATTGGTTCAAAAAGATTACTGGCTCCGATGAAGACCCGCGCTTGTGCAAGTTTTGCGGCAAGGGCTTGATGTTGCCCGTCCGCGAGTTTGGTCCTGTTTTTGGCTGGCGGCTCACATTCCATACGGCGCTTGGTTGGTTCACTTCATGGAAAAATGCCTTTACTTGACTTCCTTTCTTTTGTTTGCCCGTTCGCGGGGTGGGTGGACTCTGCCTGCTGGATGGTTTTGCGCCTTTTGGCTTTCATTCCCGCCTTCAAATGATCGCTCGTCTCATCTTTTCTCTTTCAACAGGAGATGACCTCGCTACAATTTAAGACTATAATAAAAACGCAATCCCTATAATAGAAAGTTCGTCCAACAAAGCGTGCAGCGGACGGGTGGGTAGAGTACGAATTTTCAGGCTTTTTTCTACACCCGATCATTTTTCTGCTCTCGGGCTTTTATCTTACCCCACCCACCCGCCGCTAACGCAAGCCGTTAGGTGGCTTGTCTATGTGTTCAAAATTCCTAACTTCCTTTAGAATAGATTTATGCCAAAATTTGACAGCAAATTATTCTGGAAATCCATACTCACAATTAGTCTTGCGGTTCTTGGAGATTCAATTATGAGAGAATTAGATTTGCTTCAATTTGGTTCACCAATTGTTCGAGCGGTGTATTTCATAATCGCCCTTGTTGTGTCTGGTGGTATTGTTCAATTTTCATGGGTGAGCATAGAAAAACTTCTCATTTGGAATAAGTCGCCAAAGCCAAAAAATATAAGCCTTTCGTACTTACCTCTTACAAATAATGAAATTCGTTTGAAGATAAAGAATCTTGAGTTTCGTAAGCCACAAGTAATAATCTCAAAGGTTGAAATAGGAATCAGCGGACAGAAAGATTGGTTGTCAGTAATTCACAATAATTCTGCGTTGAAGTTTCTCAAAAGCGTTGAAGTTCCATTTATCAAACTGAATCCAAAAGAAAATACGTTCTCAATTATTTATCCAGACAATGAAGTTTTAGAAAAGTTTGGATTTGGCGTTTATAAGTTTGACGTTGTTATTCAATATGGTTTTTCTACGCCGAGAGAAGGACTTTTGAGTAGATATGTTGTCGTTGTAGAATTTGGTGGTGGTGTGCTAAAGATTGTGAGTCTTCAAGCACCCGCCACCTAACAAAGCGTGCAGCCGACGTGTGGGATTCGGCGGCATTTACAGGGCTGATCCTAGCCCCAGCAGTTTACTAATCTCAATCATTTGCCTAGCCCGCCCACACGCGGCTAACGCAAACCGTTGGACGAACCCTTGCACAATAAAGTGTTTATCTTATGTCTTCTTCCCGCATTTTGATTGGCTATATCGCCGCCTTGAATTTGGATGTATTATGCGATGGCGACG
>JAUXRH010000205.1 GCA_030682075.1 Nitrosomonas sp. | reverse complement strand
AATAAAAAATATTGACGCAGCATATGATGGATAGGTAAGGAAATATTTTTTGTGAGCAACGAAGTATGGTGACGAAACGGGGTAAGCAGGCAAGCCGCAAAGCGGCTGCTCGCAAATATGGATTTTTAGAGGTGCCCTTAATAATTCATCATCTTTCAACCTGCAATGTGCTGCGGCGCTCGACCAGAGATATTCTTCCGCTTTGACAACTATTTTTGCCCTCACCGGATTACGTTCTACATAACGAATAGCTGCCCATAAATAGGCATCCCCCAAAGGGAATGAGAAAAATCGCCCTTGCCATAAGTGACCTTTCCATCCTTGATCCCGGTTTATCAGCGCATATGCAATGGTTTTAAAACCTTCTGCAATCCTGCTTCCGTTTCAGGAACCGCAACAAGGTGTATGTGACTTGTCATCAGGCAGTAAGCCAAAATATCTACACCGTGTTTGCCGCAATACTCTGTTAACCAATCGAGATAGATTTTTCGATCTTCATCGGAGGAAAATACATTTTCTCGCCGATTTCCTCGCTGAGTGATGTGATGCGGTATCCCGGCAAATACATAGTCTTGGCATTCATGGATTGTCCAACAATAAAAGGTAGCGTCCCCTTTTCCTTTCTGGCGCCAAGAATATATTGCTCATTCATGCTCTGAAATCCACTGCGTACTTTTGCTCCATAGCGTTCACCAGGGCGCAACAGATCGGTTGCATCCAGCGTAGTAAATGAAATCACGCCACCCAAGGCGCCACTGCCCCAAGTGGATGATGCTGGTCCACGTACGATATCAACCCGCTTGGTGCTGGATCGATAAAGATCCGGCTGTTATGACCGCGACGGAAATCCTGTCTGGCTCCGTCCAATAGAAACAAAATGCGTGCATCTCCCAGCCCACGAATATTGGGATTCATACCGAGGTTGCGTGGCCCTCCACCTAACTCGACATTGGGCAGATAACGTAGCACATCTCCTATATCGGCGGCCTGTCGGGTTTGCAGTTGTTCGGTATCAACTACACTGACGGATTCAGGGACATCACTAACTTTTCGGTTCGTGCGCGTAGCGGTTACGGTAATTTCATGCATGTTAGTGTAGGCTCGCTTGTTTGTCGGCTCTGAGCTTGCCGTTGCGTTCTGCGCTTCAGCATTTTGAGAAAATACGAACACAATCACGACAATAAGGTACGCGCTTGACGTGAACAAGAATTGCTTGAGGATTATTAGCATTAACTGCCCTCCAGAATGGTTGAGAATTTTCTGGCTGGCTAGCACGATGCTGGCTGGGTGAAATGGCTTAATCGGGATTTGCAGGTGTTAGCGGTTAGTTGCTTCTGTATGCTGCTTCATTCCCTGCAGGATTTGTTCTTCTACCCATTGGGTAAACAGTGGGTGAGGTGCAAAGCCGCTCCCAAGCTCGAATTCGAGTCCGGCTAAAAACCGCTTTTCTGGACCTGTGGCTGTGGTGCGCGCCGGAATGACAATTGCTTTGCCGCCTTGTTCGCTGGCTTCTGTTACCATGGCTCTTACTTTCTCGATCCAGGGTGCACGTTTGTCTGGCCAGTCCTCGCGCCAGGTTGCAACATGAATTGCTTTGAATTTATCGCCACCGTTGTTTCGAATATAACTCGCAATGCTTTCCAATTTTTTTAGCCAGGCATGATTACGCTTGTCATCCCGTGTACCATGCGCCACAAGGATCACTGTTTCCTTGGCCGGATCTTTAGATAGCTCTAGTGCGCGATCGAGTAGAGCGGTCGCAAATAAAGGATTATCTTCGAAGCCACCCGTCCATATAACTGGAAGAGTAGTGATGATTCTGGGTAAAGGCTTGTCACTTATTCCACCGTGGTGGCCATGACCATGCCCGCCATGATTGCCAATGCTGTGCTGGATTTGTTGATTATCAATATCCAATCCAGTTAAGCGCTCGATTTCTTCGCGAAATGAGTTACCTGTTGCATAGGCACTGACGATGACCGCTGCTTTTGCTCCACGTTGTTCTAGTCGGCGTAATGCGCGCTCTATCGTGATGGGATCCGCCATGGAAAAAGCAAATTCAACTTTATAGCGATCCATTAATGGCCTCACTGCCGTACGCAGGTTCTCATTCCAGTGATAATCGGCGCCATGGGCGAAAACGACCACTCCGGTATTATTTTCGGTAAGTGGCAGGTTGCGGTTTGCCTCGTGTGTCATCCACATGGCCAAATGCTGTGGATTGATTGGATGGTTTCTCAGGGTGGCGTAATCGGGCAATAATCGCTCTATTCTGGCTTCGAGGGACATCATGCTGTCATGCTTCGGCCCGTAAGCGAATGTCATGACTTGGATTTTGCTATTCTTGGTGGTCGATCTCATGGATAAAAAAGTATCAGCAAGTTGCTGTTTTACCCTGCTAAAGTAGTTCTCTCCGTCTTCCTCCTGTTTTCTTTCCGGAATGATCTGCGTGCTGACCGACCGGAAATCAAAACCTTGAGATGCCTGCTTGACGATGCGCGCCCAATCTTTGTGCATTACCTGCTTATTAGTATCGTCATTTGCACCATAACCGACTATTAGTAGATTCTGATTTATAGTCTGCTCCAGAGCGCGGAAGCGGTTGGCAAGTTCTTCAACGGCATAGTAGTTTTCTCCATAAGGACGCGCGAAGATTAATGGGTGCCTCTCTTTCTCACGGGAGAGTAGTTCGCGAGCAAGTTGATAGCGTGGCTCCGCTGCGGAAATAAATAAAGGCAAGACAACGATACGCCTGACACTCTTATTTCGTAGCGAATCGAGAGCTGTCGTCAGAGTCTGTTGTGTGCGCTCATCAGTGACAAATACCAGGGCTGCCGCGTGATCATTTGAAAAGAGCTCAAACGCGTCGCGAATTTCTTCGTTGCCGACGAAGCCGCGATCGGCTGCTAAGACTAGAAAACCGGTGTGATTGCTCTGCATTGTATTGTTTTCCGCGTGCGTTAATCCAGCGTAAGACAGAGTGATTATCAGTAAAGTTGATAAGATTGCTTGCATTGTTTTAACCCAATGATTCATAAACCCGCCTTTTTTGATGAAACTATTCATAATTATTGGTTACCGGTTGTAGGCTTTCGATTAATTAATAATTCCCGTTGATTCAATGGCTGAGCCATTAATGCTAGCTTTGCCCGAGACAATTTTTGCCAGCGCTGCGGTAAAGCTGGAAATACCTGCTCCCTTGAATAACAGGCATGGCTTGCGTCCCAGCCTGCACAGTCGTTTAACTTGATAATAAGCGGCATGGCTGACGCAATCAGTCGGGCAGATCACTGCTTTCGCGCTGTAAATCATTTCTGGTAGGCGAGAAAGAGCGTCTTCCTGTCCGCCATCATGGTGAGACAATTCGAGGCCAAGTCGTCTGGCCAGTGCTCGATATTGCGGCAATAACGTGGATCGTCCACCGACGCATAGAATACAAAGGCAGGAAGATTCACTTGTTCGCGAGGCAGCGGCCCCGGTGTCGGAATCATTGTTGGAATTATTCATCAGCAACAGGTTTTCCAACGTGTCCCGTTCCAGGCGCAAGTTGTCTCGCTCACGGTAAAGCTCGGTCAAATTGTGGCAGGCAATTTTGAGTGATTGCTTAAGTTCGTCCGCACGTCCGGCTTTGATCCGTAGCTGCTCGTTTTCAGTGGTTAACTGCATGAGACGCTGTCCAATATTGAGCATGGCATGGCCAGACTCCAACTTTTCAAGGCGCTGGCGTAGCGTTTCAGATTCCCGCCGGTATTTCTGAAGCTGGCCGATCTCTGTCAAAGATTGCTCAAGGCGCTGGCGTAATTGTGTTTCGGTACGGGAATGTTGTTCCTTGATTTGCTCCTGGTGGCCAACCATTTTCGAGAGCGTTTGTTCAACTTCATTTATTCGGCACTGTGCCAACGAAAGGTCGTTGATCGCCTGGTGCGTATGCATGTGAATTCTGTCATGAATTTGTTTTCTGTTTTCATTGCTGATTCGTTTGTGCGTCAACGCTGCCCACATAGGGCCGGCTACTTTCCCGGTAAAAAAATATTCTTGCCAGAGGCGTAGCACGTCGTTATCAGTTTTCGCTGCCTCAAATTGCTTGATGTATCCTTGATATAGCCTGTCAAGATATTTTTGCAGTGTTTCAGCGACACGGTTCCTTGAGGAAACGCGGCAAACTGCCTCGACATGCAGGGCATGTTTGTTATTTATTTGGGCGTCGAAATGAAAACGCTTGGCAAAACGATCGAGATCATCGATTGACAAGCACAGGCCGATTATCGGGCAATGAAATGACTGGTCCAGATCCCAAATTTTTGCCCGCTTTACTGGGGGAGGAGTGAAGCTGGTGGCAATTGATTCCGGTAGTCTTTGTTCTTGTGACAATGAATCAAAAGATGGTTGTCGCAAAATTACTGGTGTACACATATTTGAATCTCCTTAATTTGAAACATATAGAGTTTTGGTTGTGGAGGGCAAAACACCAAAAATATAAATGCTAAGCTAAATGATAATCATTAACATTAACTCAGTCAACTGAGGCTTCACGCTTTTTTATGAACCGATGATTCAGTTCTCTGGAATTTTTGGATTTGTCTCGCGTCAACTAACTTGTCCACATTGACGACAATTAAGATGTCCGGTTGAATGATAGTGATTTATTTTTTCAGTTGTTGTTTTTTCCGATAACTCTCTCCTTCGATTTCTATAATGTGAGCATGATGAATAATGCG
>JAUXRH010000204.1 GCA_030682075.1 Nitrosomonas sp. | reverse complement strand
ATTGTAACTGCATATCAAACGGGTGATTACACCATGAAACAGATTGCAGACGAATTTGGGTTGCATTACGCGACAGTTAGTCGGGTTATTAAAAAAGCAGAAGGGAATTAGTGTGGTGCCACAAGACTTGACCCCGTTTTTCTGACCCCGTTTTTCCGTTTTTTGATTGATATGTAAGGAAACATTTTTTGTGAGCAACGAAGTATTGCGACGAAATATGGATTTTTAGAGGTGCCCTACAGCAAAAATATGAACTGCAAATAACTTAGTGAACAAATATTTTGTTCACGACGTATTATGTCGCAACAATTTGCTATCCTGACAATTTAGATAACTCAGAAGGATATGCGTCATGTCTTGCCATGGACTCTCAAAATCTCGCATCATCGCGTGGAAACAGTGCCCCAAGCGACTCTGGCTGCAAATTCACCGGCGTGATTTACTGGAAGTTTCGGACGACACCGAACATAGATTTCAAATCGGCCATGAAGTGGGTGAAGTTGCACAAGGATTTTACCCAACTGGCATTCTGATTGAGGATGAAGATGACCTGTCGGCCGCCCTGAAGTCCACCAAGGCTGCAATGGAGGCCTATCCCGACCTTCCCATCTTCGAGGCGACTTTTCAGCACGACGGTGTACTGGTGCGCGCCGACCTGTTATTACCTACGGCCGCTGGTTATCGCATGGCCGAAGTCAAATCCAGCGCCAGCGTAAAGCCTTATCACATTGACGACTGCGCGGTGCAAGCATGGGTGATCAAGCAGAACAATATCCCGCTGGCCTCCATCGAACTGGCACATATCGACACCTCGTTTGTTTACCAAGGCGATGGCAACTATCACGGTATTTTTCGACATGAGAATTTAGACGATATAATTTACCCGTTGCTTAAGATGGTGCCCGCCTGGATTCAAGAAGCACGCAGCACGTTATCCGGGGACGAACCAAATATTGAACCCGGAGCGCAATGCGACGATCCGTTTGAATGCCCATTCAAGGCCTATTGCACACAGCCTATCAAGGAACCGGTACAGCCCGAATATTCGCTCGATGTTCTGTACCGGATGCACACAGAAGCCAAGGAAGCGCTCCGTACTAAAGGGTTCGAGGATGCCTGCCAGGTGCCGCCAGAGTTTCTGAACGAAGCGCAGCAGTGGATTCAGCGGGTCAGCCAGACTGGTATCCCTGAACTCTCTCCGAATGCCGGAGTGGCGTTGTCCAGCTTGACCTATCCACGCTACTACCTGGATTTCGAGACGATTAATCTGGCTGTGCCACGGTGGGCAAAAACTCGCCCCTACGCCACACAGGTTCCGTTCCAGTGGTCCTGCCATATTGAAGAGTCGCAGCATCAGTTAGGCCATGAGATGTTTCTGGACGTATCGGGCAAGGATCCACGCAGACTATGTGCGGAAAAAATGATTGAAGTATTGGGGGATGATGGACCGGTATTTGTTTATTACCAGGCATTTGAGAAAGGCCGTATTGCCGAGTTGGCCGAATTGTATCCAGACCTGGCTCCAGCGCTGCTTGCCATCAACTTGCGCGTCGTTGACTTGCTCCCTATCGCCAGAGCGAATTACTACCATCCTGAAATGAAAGGCTCATGGTCAATCAAGGCCGTGTTGCCTACCGTCGCCTCGGATTTGCGCTATGACTTGCTGATTGTTGGTAATGGTGGAGATGCTCAAGCTGCATACCGGGAAATTCTGCATACAAATACCTCCGCTGCGCGCAAACAGGAATTGACTATGGGGCTGCGCGAATACTGCAAACTGGATACCTTGGCGATGGTGCGATTGGCGTGGTTTTTTCAAGGCAAACAATGACATGAAAGCCTATCTCGACGATGAATTCGCCCAGCAAGGCTGGCCTCAAATACTCTGGCCGGATGAGGTGATTGAACTACTTAAAATGAGACCTGATGAAGAAGGTTAAATGACACCAGAAAAAACGCAAAAACTCTTTGATGCATTTCCGCGCCTGTATAGAGGACGTGCCAAATCCGTGCAGGAGTCTATGATGTCGTGTGGCTTTGAGTGCGGCGACGGCTGGTTTGATTTGATCTGGACGCTTTCACAGAAAATTGAAGATGCGGCCAGACAGGCAGGACTGGAACCGCAAAGCAACACATGGCCGGAAGCGACGCAGGTTAAACAGAAAATGGGCACGTTGCGCTTCTATCTAGATAACCCTACAGAGACGATAACTGCGCTGATACGCAAAGCAGAAGAAAACTCGGCAAAAACCTGCGAGACATGCGGAAATCCTGGTTCGACCGTAAGGCGTTCCCGAGTAAAAACACTGTGCGATAAGCATGAAAAAGAAAATCTTCTGGAGGCTTCGGTTGTCCGCAAGACGCCAGTTTGGCGATGGAAAAAGGATTAATATGCCCCAAAACGAAAAGACATCCACTCTGCTGCGCCAGTGGGAAATGATGCGTATGCTCACCGTCAGTCGATTCGACAGCAAACAGGACGGCCGTTGGGACAAGGCCAGCGAGATTACCGCCAAGCTTAACGATGTCGGCTATGCGGTATCAGTGCGCACCGTACAGCGCGACCTCAAGGAATTAAGTGGAATTTTCCCGATTGAACTGAACGATAAAAACGCGCGGGATTACGGCTGGCGCTGGATTAAAGGCGCTAACCTCAATATTCCCGGCATGAGCGTTTCCGAAGCGCTCGCCATGCGTTTGGTGGAGATGCACCTGAAACAGTTATTACCGGCAGCCATGCTGGAAGGTTTACAAGGCATGTTCGGTTTGGCGAAAATCAGGCTTGATGAAGTGGAAAAGCACAACAATAACCACGCCAGGGACTGGCTGGATAAAGTTCGCGTCGTGCAGCCTGCGCAACCCTTATTGCCGCCGCGCGTCAATCAGGAGATTCAGTCCGACATCTACCGCGCTGTCTTGGAAAACCGTCAGCTTGCGGCAAATTACAACGCCGCCGGAAACATGGAAACAAAGGAGTACATGCTACACCCGCTGGGCATCATTATGCGCGGCTCGGTAGCCTATCTGGTAGCCAGCGCGTGGGATTACCCCGATGTGCGCTTGTATGCCCTGCATCGTTTCAACGTGGTAACGGTATTGGACAGCGCCGCCAAGACGATCAACGGATTCAACCTGGACAAAGCGATAGCCGGTGGCTTGGCGGATTTTGCCTATCCGGGCGAACCGATTCAACTGGAAATCCGGTGTGAGGAATGGATTGCCGCCTATCTGACCGAGACGCCGCTCTCGTGCGACCAGACGACAAAACAGGAGGCCGATGGCTGGATACGATTGACGGCAACGGTTAACGACACCTGGCAGCTGCGCTGGTGGCTGATGGGGCAAGGAACGGGGATTGAAGTGCGCGCTCCGGCGGCGTTACGGGCTGAGATTAAATCCGCATTGGTTGACGCGGTTAACCTTTACAGCTATAGCTGTTACAGCTAGAGCCATAGAGGGACAAGAGAGCTTGTGAGTAACAAAAAAATCAACAAAGCCTATGTTTTCTGCCATCCATCAGTTAGTTATTAAATAATTTTATCAATATAAACCAGGAAATTCAGTAATGGAAAATGCAATACATACTCGAATTGAAAATCTCTTTCCTTGCGACCAAACAGTTTCGGCGCTTCATATTAAAGACTATTTGCACTGGGCTGCGAATCCAAAGCTATATGTCTCGCGTCAACTAACTTGTCCACATTGACGACAATTAAGATGTCCGGTTGAATGATAGTGATTTATTTTTTCAGTTGTTGTTTTTTCCGATAACTCTCTCCTTCGATTTCTATAATGTGAGCATGATGAATAATGCG
>JAUXRH010000203.1 GCA_030682075.1 Nitrosomonas sp. | reverse complement strand
CGCATTATTCATCATGCTCACATTATAGAAATCGAAGGAGAGAGTTATCGGAAAAAACAACAACTGAAAAAATAAATCACTATCATTCAACCGGACATCTTAATTGTCGTCAATGTGGACAAGTTAGTTGACGCGAGACATCATGCCCTCCTCCTCAATGAGCGCGCCGTGTCGAGTCAATGCTTTCATGATGCGTTGGATGATCTGGCTGAGCAACCTCTGCAGTTGGTCAGTCGTCGGTGTGCGTACGCCGTGGAACACCGGCACGCCGTCCTGGATGTGATAGACGCCATCGAGCACCAGGCAATGCAGATGGATGTTGAGATTGGCTGCCGAACCGAAGCGCTGAATCAGCGTGATCGCACCGGTTTGTGCATCACGCCGCTTGAATCCGGCCTGCTTGATCAGAAAAGTAGAGATGGCGCGCGAAATGACCTGCAATACCTTCGAGAGCAGATGCGGATGGGCCGCGAATAGAACTCGCAGCGGAATTGGCAATGAAAGCACCCATTGCCGCACGGGTACATTGGGAATGACATGATCGACCAGGTGAGCAGCCGTCTGCGCCATGCGCCGTCCACCGCACGAAGGACAGAAACCTCGCCGTTTGCAGGAAAAGGCAACCAGTTTTTCATGGGTGCAGTCGGCACAACGCAGGCGCAGAAAGCCATGCGCTAAAACGCCACATTCAAGAAACGCATCGAACTCCTCTTTGACAAAATCGGGCAAGCCCGAACCGGTCACCAATTCAACTTGTGCAAAGAAGGTCTCAATGTGTTCTTGCACCAATTGGTACAGAGTGGTCTCTTCCGGTCGGCGTCGTTCATAGTGAGCGCATTTCCCAGCATCCGTGTGGTGGGTGGATGCGTGTAGATTCTCTTGTGGGTTGCGGTACGCAGCCGTTGACATGATCTCTGAGCGTGATGTTCGTTCTCAAAGTATCGACTTCTCGGGCCAGGCCTTGAGCTGCTAATTCACTCTGGTGAAAAAGGGCGACTATTTTCCCTATTCGCCGATAAAATAAATTATCGCTAGTTGAGTATCGGTAGGTGTCAACATACATTTCGCCTGAGTACATCATTTAAGCAACCTTTTTCATTGCAATCTCCGATGGTTGCTCATCACCGGGATTAAGCCTGACTGTTGACTCGTGTACCCAGTTTCGGGTTTCACCTGACCAACGTTCTGGATGTTTCTTTTTAGCTTCTTCATAAAGGCACTTACGCTGTTTCAGAATAGC
>JAUXRH010000202.1 GCA_030682075.1 Nitrosomonas sp. | reverse complement strand
CGCATTATTCATCATGCTCACATTATAGAAATCGAAGGAGAGAGTTATCGGAAAAAACAACAACTGAAAAAATAAATCACTATCATTCAACCGGACATCTTAATTGTCGTCAATGTGGACAAGTTAGTTGACGCGAGACATGTAGTCTTCCAAATCAAAGTCGAATGCTTCATGCATTTCGAGGAATGACCAGTGCGTAACGCGAATCAATTCGTAGCGGCCTGTAAGACTTTCACTCATACCTTTCTGCATCAACAAAGGTGATGAGCCGAGCAAAACAACATGCAGTTTTAGTCCCTCAGCCCGGTCTGCATCCCACAGCCCCTTGACGGCATCAGACCAACGGGGGATTTTTTGAATTTCGTCAAGAACCAGAATGTGCCCATCAGTTGACTCCCGTGCAGCTGCACGCGCACGCTGCCATTGCTCTACCAACCATGCTGCATCCCTTGGTCTTGCATCACGGTCATAAGCAATGTCTTCGGCTGAAGAGAAACCGGGTGCGCGAGATACATCCGGCTGATCGACCGGAACAAAGTGGTAATCGCTATGACCGTACTGTGAAAGCGCATCATGCACCAGCGTAGTTTTACCGACCTGACGCGGCCCAGCCACGAAAATCAAAAATCGCGGCGGCTCAGAAAGCCTGTCAAGTAGGGTACGAACTTCTTGGCGTTGATAAGGCTGAGTCGGCATAATTATATTCCTGAGATAATTTACTCAGGATTGTAATCTTCAAGCCAGATAAACTCAAGAGAATGAATTCATGCCATATTTCAGTAGCATCACGGGGCCTTGAGCGGGTCTGGGGTCTACCATTAAATTTTGCAGGATGACACGCCACGGGAATATAGGCTAGCAACAATGTTGCTCCCTTGAATAAGTATAAACCCACTGATAACGCCTGGTAATTCCCATCCTGGATCACGGGATTGCCTTAAATCTGGCTGAAGACGTTCATCATTCTGCATCAGTTTAATTTTTCCAGAAAAATCCTTGCCTGCTGTAATCGCGCCCGCTTAGCATCAGCCGCAACCACCTTAATAAGTTTCCTGTAATAGAGCGCCGCCTGATTATTGTCGCCTTCCAACTCAGCAGCACGTGCTACGCCGTACAAACTATTGAAACGATTGGGACTGTTCTCCAACATCGCCAGGTATTCGGCCTGGGCCTCCTGGTAACGACCAATCCCAAGAAGCATGTCAGCTAACAATTCACGAGCTGGCAAGATCGCGCCCGGTGTAACTGGATGTTTTTCTGTGGCCACCTCCAACTTGGCTGCCATGCGCATTACCTTTAAGGCTTCCGCTTGTTTACCTTCCTGATACAGCAGCCAGGCCTTTGCCGATAACCGCTGAATATCGATTTGTTCGGCCCAGCTGCCAGACGTTTCCTTGACCTGATCATGAAGATCCGTCAATTTACCGAGCGCCTGACGAGCCACTGGCTCATTGCCACTTCGTGCCGCGCCAAGCGCGCGCGCAAAATGTGTAATCGCTTCCATCGCAGGAAACTGATCCCACGGATAATCGTTCGGCACTCTCAGTTCAAGAGATGCCGCCTCGGCCCACTGTTGCCGCTCTAAAGCAAAGCGCGCGGGAACAGCCGCCATCGTATAAGCTGTAGCAACGTGGATCTGAGAAGGTCTTTTGAGGGACTTGATCGTATCCAGGATTTCTTTCACCTTTCCATCCTCAGCCCGCTGCAGATAGGCATAGGCCAAGTAGTCGAGCGCATGCAAATAATGTAAAGAAACCGCTTCACCCACTGGGTGCGCCAGCGCAATTGCAGCAGCGCGTTGATTCATGGTGATGGATTCCTGCCATAAGCCAAGTCGAGTGAAGATATGAGACGGCATGTGGAGCGCATGTGGCACATTGGCGGCAATTTCACCATAGCTGCGCGCCACCGCCAGGGCTTTTTCTGCCAACGGGGGATAGTCATAGGCGTGGATGATATAGTGCTGCGCACCGGGATGATCGGGAGCCCGGGCAAGCACTCGCTGCGCAATCTCTGCGGCACGCTGTTGTCTGACATAGCCTTGGCTGGTCGTGTCCGCAGTCGCCAGGTGCGCCAGGGCATAAAAACTTGCCGCCTCGACATCTTCAGGAAACTGTTGATAGACGCGCTGCCAGGCTTCTTCAAAGCTCATCAGGTTAACCTTTTCATCTCGATTCCGGCCTTGAGCAAAGTAAGCCTCCACCGCCGCAATGTAGCCTTTCTCCCACTCTGTTTTCTGCCCTCGGCTGTTAGCTTCATTGACCAGCGCTTGCGCTTTCTCAAAGTCAGCTTCGTTGGGCGGATCTGACCACAAAGGGTGGATGAAGCTCATCGCCTGGCCCCAGTAACCCATCGCACAATCCGCATCCACTGCAGTGGATGCGGCGAATGCCGTCCTTGCACCTTCATAGGTCATGTGATGCAACAAGGCAAGTCCTTGCGCCGCGTATTGGCGGGCGTCCTCATTGCAAGACACCGGAAAATAAACCGTGCCGAGTTGATCACCATAGGCGTCAGTTCGAATCGTTACTGCACTTACCTCGCGTGAAGCTGTTTGTTTGTCCTGGGCAAGCGCCAGGCCGTCAGCAAAGACAGCAAAGATGAACAACCATCCGTATATGAATGCAGGTTTCATGATATTCCTCCGTCATAGTTAATAGAGCCATCGAGTAATCCATAATCCGATAAAAAGTACCCAATCTTATGGGCACCTGTAAAAATCCATATTTGCGAGCAGCCGCTTTGCGGCTTGCCTGTTTACCCCGTTTCGTCAACAATACTTCGTTGCTCACAAAAAATATTTCCTTACCTATCAATCATATGCTGCGTCAATATTTTTTATTCGCGTCTGGTCTTGTTTAGAACTCTGAATTTTTACAGGTGCCCTTATGTAATTTAACGCGCACTTTAATTCTTCATCCTGTAAACCTCATTTAGACGGAGCGAAGTATGCAGTTTTTAGGATACAGGGCAAAGCGCAACGACACGGAAGGGTCATTTTCCCATTCCACAGAGTTGCAATGCCGCCAGGCGCCACAAAAATTAGGCAATCCACCTCGCAGAGGGCTCACCCAACGGGTGAGACGGTAAAACAATATCGCGTTTATGGTAATCATGCGGTTAAATATCCATTGGAGCGGTCAACTGAGATTTCCAGGTTCATGGAATCGTCGATTCTCTATCAACCAGAATCAGTGTTCATACGCCAGCACTGGCGCTAGCCATGTTTCCGCTTGTTCCAGTGTCCAGCCTTTACGCTGGGCGTAGTCTTCGACCTGATCCCTGCCAATTTTCCCAACCGCAAAGAAAGTGGACTCTGGGTGCGCGAAATAAAATCCAGAGACGGCAGCGGTGGGTACCATGGCATAGGATTCTGTGATAATTATCTTCGCATTTTTGGTTGCATCCAGCAGATCGAACAAAGGCCCTTTCTCGGTGTGATCGGGACAGGCTGGATAGCCAGGTGCCGGGCGAATTCCCTGATATTCCTCGGCGATCATTTGTTCGTTAGTGAGCCCTTCATCCCTGGCATAACCCCAGAATTCACGTCGGACGCGGGCATGCATATGTTCCGCAAAGGCTTCTGCCAAACGGTCGGCCAGTGCTTTTAGGACAATGGCACTATAATCATCATTCGCGTCTTCAAATGCTTTTACCCGTTCGTCGATACCAAATCCGGCGGCTACAGCAAACAGGCCTATCGTATCCTTAATACCGGTTTCCTTGGGCGCAATAAAATCGGCCAGGCTGCGATTAGGTTTTCCTGATGGTTTGAGGGTTTGCTGACGCAGGCAATGGTACGTCATGGCAACTTTGCTACGGGTTTGATCAGTATAAATTTCAATATCATCCCCAGCTGCATTAGCGGGAAACAGGCCGATGACCGCATTGGCACTCAGCCATTTCTGCGCAACTATTTTTTTGAGCATGACTTGTGCATCGTGGAATAAATTAGTCGCTGTTTCCCCCACCACTTCGTCTTGCAGAATAGCAGGGTAACGTCCAGCCAGTTCCCATGCCTGAAAGAAAGGTGTCCAGTCGATATAAGGAACGATTCTTTCCAGTGGATAGTTATTGAGTGTCCGCACCCCAGTCAACTCTGGTTCATAGGGCGCGTATTGACTCCAGTCTGTTTTATAGGCATTAGCACGTGCTTCTGCAAGCGGTAATATACGTGACGGCCCTTTCTTATTTTTGTGCTGGGTACGGACTTTTTCGTATTCCGCCTTGATCTCTTGTATGTACGCTAACTGTTGACCCTGTGACATCAGGCTGCTGCATACGCCGACCGCGCGACTGGCATCGGGCACCCACACAACCGCGCCCTCGTAATGCGGCTCAATCTTGACCGCAGTATGCACGCGCGAAGTCGTTGCGCCGCCGATCAATAGTGGAATGGTAAAACCTTCCCGCTGCATTTCCTTGGCCACATAAGCCATTTCTTCCAGGGATGGCGTGATGAGCCCGGATAAACCAATAATATCGGCTTTCTCACGTTTGGCTGTTTCCAGAATCTGGGCACAAGGAACCATGACCCCCATATTCACCACTTCATAGTTATTGCATTGCAACACCACGGTGACAATATTTTTCCCAATGTCATGCACATCTCCCTTAACGGTCGCGATGACAATTTTTCCCTTGGGTTTGTTATCGCCCGACAATTTCTTCTCTGCTTCGATGAACGGCAATAAGTGCGCCACAGCCTGTTTCATCACCCGGGCTGATTTTACCACCTGTGGCAGGAACATTTTTCCAGCACCAAACAAATCCCCGACCACACTCATGCCATCCATCAGCGGCCCTTCAATCACCTGGATCGGTCGCCCGCCTTGTTTTTCAATCTCTTGACGTGCCGATTCGGTGTCTTCCACGATATAAGCATCAATTCCCCTGACCAATGCATGGGTCAGGCGCTGTTGAAGCGATTCATCACGCCAGGCAAGATCCTCTATCTGCTCCTTTTTTTTGCCCTTGAAATTCTCGGCAAAATCAACCAGACGCTCGGTTGCGTCGTCGCGGCGATTCAATATGACATCTTCAACCCGCTCCAGTAGCTCAGCAGGAATGTCCGAGTACACACCCAATTGTCCCGCGTTCACAATACCCATGGTCATACCCGCCTGAATGGCGTGATACAGGAAAGCAGTGTGAATTGCTTCACGGATGGGTTCATTACCACGGAAAGAAAACGAAACGTTCGAGACGCCGCCACTTATCTTGGCATAGGGTAACTTCTGTTTAATGATACGTGTCGCTTCGATAAAGTCGACACCGTAGTTATTATGTTCTTCAATACCAGTCGCGATGGCGAAAATATTGGGGTCAAAAATGATATCTTCGGGTGGGAAACCAACCTGATCAACGAGAATATTGTAACTACGTGTGCAAATTTCCACCTTGCGCGCCATCGTATCCGCCTGGCCCTTCTCATCAAAAGCCATCACAATCACCGCCGCACCATAACGACGCGCCAGTTTTGCATACTTGATAAATTCCGCTTCGCCTTCTTTCATGCTAATGGAGTTAATGATAGGTTTGCCTTGTACGCATTTCAGTCCAGCTTCAATCACTGACCACTTACTCGAATCAAGCATGAGCGGTACACGGCAGATATCCGGTTCAGCCGCCACCAGGTTAAGGAATGTCACCATCGCTTTCTGCGAATCGAGCATGGCTTCGTCCATATTGATATCCACGATCTGCGCACCACTTTCAACCTGGCTACGCGCGACATTCAGGGCTTCTGCATAGTTATCGCTGAGTATCAAACGGGCAAACGCTCTTGAACCTGTGACGTTGGTTCGTTCACCCACATTCACAAATAATGAGTCATCATCAATATTCAATGGCTCCAAACCGGATAATCTCAGTTTTTTTGGAATATCCGGTATTTTCCGTGGTGGAATCTTACTTACCGCATCCGCAATGGCTTTAATGTGTGCCGGTGTAGTGCCACAACAACCCCCAACGATATTAACAAAGCCAGATTGCGCAAAATCCTTGATTTGATTCGCGGTATATTCCGGCGTTTCGTCGTAACCTGTATCTGACAAAGGATTGGGCAAGCCTGCATTGGGGTGCACACTGGTGTAGACGTCAGCAACATGAGCAAGCTCTTCAATATACGGACGCATTAATTCCGCACCCAAGGCGCAGTTGATGCCGACAGACAGAGGACGGGTGTGACTGATTGAATTCCAGAACGCTTCTGGCGTTTGACCAGAGAGTGTGCGGCCCGATGCATCGGTAATCGTTACTGAAATCATGATCGGTAGACGAATACCCTGATTCTCAAAAAACTGGTCAAGCGCAAATAGTGCCGCCTTTGCATTGAGTGAGTCGAATATGGTTTCTACCATCAGGATATCAACGCCACCATCCACCAAACCCCGAATCGATTCGGTATAATCAATAACTAATTGATCAAAGGTAATACCGCGAAAACCTGGGTCATTGACATCCGGTGAGATCGATGCTGTTTTGGTCGTCGGTCCAATTACTCCCGCAACGAAACGCGGCCGATCCGGGATTTCTGCTTCGATTGCCTGGATCGCTTCACGCGCCAGTTTCGCACCCGTAATATTTAATTCATAGACCAAATCCTGCATATGATAGTCCGCCATCGAAGCAGCATTTGAATTAAAGGTATTGGTCTCAATAATATCCGCACCCGCTTCCAGGTAACCGGCATGAATCCCACGAATAATATCCGGCTGAGTCAGCGTTAATAAATCGTTATTGCCTTTGAGATCATGCGGAAAATCAGCAAAACGCGTGCCACGAAAATCAGCTTCCGCCAGTTTATGGGTTTGAATCATCGTACCCATAGCGCCATCCAGAATTAGAATACGCTGGGCAAACAGGTTTCCCAATAATTTAATTCTTTGATTTTTAATCATAAATATAAAAATTCTCAAAAGGATTAGAGCAATTCATTATACCTCGCCTTCTATTAGTCACCATAATCCACGCTATAAGCGTATACCTTAGGCAATTTGGTCAGTGTATTGAGGGCACCTCTAAAAATTCAGAGTTCTAAACAAGGCCAGGCGCGAATAAAAAATATTGACGCAGCATATGATTGATATGTAAGGAAATATTTTTTGTGAGCAACGAAGTATTGTGACGAAATATGGATTTTTAGAGGTGCCCTTGATTCTTGCGTTAAATGCTGAGGAATAGTCGCTAAGGATAAAGCAGAAGCAACCGGTAACCGGTCGCGTTTAATTCACTGCGCTCAAGATCAATTCTTATCTCGATCTCATGATTAGGTGCAATGGCCTGAATAAGATTAGTTTCTCCCGAAAAATAATCATCCGCAGTAAAAATGCGGCTGGCAAGCAACTGATCTTGATTATCAGTGAGCGATAGTTTAAGTGCGGGTAATGCTAGCGGAAACGAGGCATGATTACGCAGGATCGCTGTCATTGTTGTGATCTTAGGTTGATGCGCTGGATTTTCCCGTAAATCCGATGATTCAATACTTAACTGCGTGATATCTTGCGGGTACGGCACCGTACAGTGAAGCATCACACAATACCGTTCCAGAAATAGCCTCATGCCCGGCGAAGTAACTGAAATTTCAGCACGGTAAAAATAAACTGCCTGCCCAGTCAATACCAGCAGCAGTACCAAATTAGCAATTATCCATAACGGATTAGACTTCGGCTGCGGCTTTGCCTCAAAATAATATTCCGAGGCTGGTCGTTGCGCTTCTTTTTGATTCCAGCCAGGCAAAACTGGAGAGGTTGCTTCATGACTACTTCGTCGTCGCTCTGAATCCACGCCTTTGGATGCATTGCTGATTTCTGATGCTTCCATTGCAATCAAACTTGCAAAACTGTTAAACACTTGATGACAATGGCCACAGCGCACATCACCGTCATGTGCTTTTAATTGTATCGATGTCACACGAAAAGACGTTCTACATTCAGGGCAAAGTGTTACCAACGCCATGACATTGATTTCATGTTTTTATTCCAGTCAACAAAACCCAACCTTCCTTTTCTTCCGCTACCTGCATCTCAAACCATTCCTGATAAGTCGCAATAACCTCTGTTGCCTGTACCTTGAGTATTCCAGAAAGCGCTATACGGCCCCCTTTGCGGGTAGCCTGCATCAGGATGGGAGCCAGCAAGATCAATGGATTGGCAAGAATGTTGGCAACCACTATATCGACTTGTGTTTCTGTTTCTGAATTTGCATGTGTGGTAGCGAAATATACTTGTGATTGATCACATTGATTTCGTTCGGCATTCTCGCGGCTTGCAGTAATGGCATGTGGATCAATATCTACACCGATTACATGACGCGCGCCCAACTTAAGTGCAGCAATCGCCAGGACACCGGAACCACAACCATAATCGAGCACAGCATCTCCTCGCTGGAGGTTTTTATCCAGCCAGGAAAGGCATAACTGAGTGGTCGGATGACTGCCGGTTCCAAAAGCTAATCCTGGATCCAGGATCAGATTAATCGCGGAGGGATCAGGCGACTCATGCCAGGTTGGAACAATCCACAATCGGGATGATATCTGGATTGGATTAAATTGTGACTGTGTCAGACGCACCCAATCCTGCTCTTCCACATCAGCCAATCGGAAATGCGGTTGCCTGGAAAGCTGGGAGATTTGCGTGACCGCCTGCATGATGGCAGGTATATCCGCGTCTTGTGCAAAAAGTGCCGTTATTTCTGCATCAAGCCAAATTTCACCGGTGGGTTCGCCTGGTTCACCAAATAGCAATTGTTCATATGCAGTGCCAGCCGCCGCATCATGGATATCCACTGACAATGCCCCCTGTTCAAACAAGGCCTCACTTAAGATCTCAGCATGTGCCGCATCAATTTCAATGGTGAGTGAAACCCAGGACATATTTAAACCATATACCGTCTGAATAAAAAGAATTTATCGGATTGATAATCATCAATCCAATCAAGTTTTCTGTAGCACATCGTATCGGATAAACTACGGAGCAATTACCAGCTTTCTGATTAACTCGACTTGTTATGCAAGGCGAGCTTCTGTTCAAGAAAATGTATCGAGACCCCATCCCCGAGAAATGAGGCATCCGAAAGCAAATCAAGATGAAGTGGGATATTTGTTTTGATACCATCAATTACCGTTTCAGATAGCGCGATGCGCATACGAGCAAGCGCTTGTTCACGCGTATCACCATACGTGATTATTTTTCCAATCATGGAATCATAATAAGATGGCACCAGATAATTGTGATAAATATGGGAATCAACCCGAACACCTGGACCACCTGGCGCATGATATTGAGTGATACGGCCCGCTGATGGCGTCAGCTTATAAGGATCTTCAGCATTAATCCGGCATTCAATTGCATGTCCTTTAATAACAATATCATTCTGATTGAACGGCAATATTCTTCCAGCAGCCACATTGATTTGTGCTTGCACCAGATCAATTCCAGTAACTGCCTCGGTGACTGGATGCTCCACCTGCAAACGTGTATTCATCTCAATGAAATAAAACTCATTGTTCTCAAATAAAAATTCAAAGGTTCCAACACCACGATATTTAATACGGCGGCAGGCATCGACACAGCGCGCACCTATTTTATTGCGTAGCTTAGGAGAGACTCCAGAGGCGGGGGCCTCCTCAAGAATTTTCTGGTGGCGGCGTTGCAGTGAGCAATCACGTTCGCCTAAGTGAACCCCATTGCCCTGTTCATCAATCAGCACCTGAAACTCAATATGGCGTGGATTCTCCAGGTATTTTTCCGCATAAACGACTGGGTTACCAAATGCCGCCTGCGCTTCATTACGTGTCATGATGACCGCATTGGATAAGGCCGCTTCCGTATGAACTACACGCATACCACGCCCACCCCCACCACCGGATGCTTTAATGATGACCGGATAGCCAATGTCTCGAACGATCTTTTTGACTTCTTCAATAGATGCGGGTAGTGCGCCTTCTGAACCAGGAACACAGGGCACACCCGCTTTTTTCATGGCTATCTTGGCGCTGACCTTATCCCCCATTAAACGGATGCTTTCGGGTCGCGGACCAATAAATACGAAACCACTCTTCTCAACCCGCTCCGCAAAATCGGCGTTTTCAGAAAGAAAACCATAGCCCGGATGAATCGCTTCAGCATCAGTCACTTCTGCCGCGCTGATAATGGCGGGAACATTAAGATAACTCAGCGCCGATGGCGCCGGCCCAATACATACAGATTCATCTGCCAGCTTGACATACTTTGCTTCCGCATCTGCTTCAGAATGTACTGCGACTGTTTTGATACCCATCGCACGACAAGCGCGTTGAATACGCAAGGCAATTTCGCCACGATTCGCTATAAGAATTTTCTCAAACATATTTACTCAAAACACCTTATTTCTGATCTCAATGAGATCTACTTTATTTCAATCAGTAAAATTACTGGATTATGAATAGCGGCTCGCCATACTCAACTGGCTGCCCATTCTCTGACAAGATAGCCTTGATAACGCCACTTTTATCAGATTCAATCTCATTAAGTAATTTCATTGCTTCAATAATACATAACGTTTCACCCACTTTAACCGTCTGCCCGATCTCTACAAATGGATTTGCGCCTGGTGAAGAGGAACGATAAAACGTACCCACCATCGGCGATTTAACGGCATGTCCCTCAAGCTGGGCCGCTTTAGCAGGTTCGGTTAATGCTTCAGGTGTGGATACAGGCGGCGCCGTGACTTGCTGCATGGTTTGTGGCATCGTCGCATAACTTTGCACTACCGATCCTGATTTACTGATACGAACCGACTCTTCGCCTTCGGTTATTTCTAATTCAGCAATTCCCGACTCTTCAACTAGTTCAATTAATTTCTTAATCTTTCTTAAATCCATATCCATTCTCCCGAGACAATGCCTCGATTTAAAGTGATTCCATAGCCTGAATTAACAACGACTTACTCAATAAAACCAGCAGAACACGGCATGTACGCTTAATAACGTAACACGACAGGAAAAACAGGGTGCAAGTGAAAAAACTTAAGTGCACATAACTTTAGAAATAGCAGTTTATTACGACTATCTAATTTTTATTGTGTCTTTTTTCAATTACAGATTTTCTCTCCCAAGCGGGAAGTTAACGCATAATGCAGCGCCAGCTCGTAGCCCTTTGCACCCAAACCACTAATGACACCAACCGCCAGATCAGAGAAATAGGACTCCCGTCGAAAAGCCTCACGAGAAAAGATATTGGAAAGATGAACCTCAATAAACGGCAATCTAATCGCAGCTAAAGCATCTCTCAAAGCCACACTGGTATGAGTATAAGCTGCTGGGTTGATGATAATAAAACTGGTTCCATCATTCATTGCGAGTTGAATTCTATCAATCAACTCAGCTTCTGAATTACTTTGATAAGTATCTAATTTAGCCCCTGTATCTTCCGCCAATTTACATAAATTTCTGTTAATATCAGCAAGCGTAACCCAGCCATAAATTTCCGGCTCACGCATCCCCAAAAGATTTAAATTGGGACCATGAATAACCAGGATAATTTTAGTGATTGCATGCTCAGATACCATGCTATTATTATGTCTCTTTACAGTGCAAATGTACAGATTTTTGTAGACATTCGAGGAATTTAAACGAAAGTTGTTGGAGAGGCACTGAAAATAAGAAAGATTGCTTGATCTGATTAAATACGCATATCATTTAAACATCTCACAATTTGCCCACCATTGCCCAAATCTCTATAATAACCCTTGCTGTATTCTTTATAGCTGTTGTAGCTCAGTTGGTAGAGCAACTGATTCGTAATCAGTAGGTCCGCAGTTCGATTCTGCGCAACAGCACCAATAATCAATGAGTTATATCTGATAATAATTTCCTGCATCGGATCGGGGTTACGCCGGAGTTACATTACAGGGAAGCAACAAGCAATAAAAAAACCCGCCACATGAGCGGGTTAACTTTTGTTTTGTTTCTTACATCATCAGGGCTTCATTAAAAGAATCATTCATTCTCAATGTATCGGGGTTGCTTGATCCAATAGCATCAGGTGAAACCTTACCCAGTTCCAGAACTTTAAAAGCAGCAGTTAATTTTTCCTTCGCCAACGTATTCTCATGAAGCATCACTTCTTCTACGGTAGTTAAAGCCTTCATGCAAAGGCTGCGTAGCCGCTCAGAGTTTGCCTGTTTAATATCCAGTAAATGACTATTTAATTCTGCCCTAAACTCTGGTAACGATCTCCACATGCTTATTGTTTTTGGGGTGACGTTTAGCTCATTCGCTACTTCAACACATGACTTACCCGCCGAAAACAATAAAATAGCTTGTTGCTGTTTTTTATTCATGGCTTAACAATCCTTAACTTTTATAAACCCACGACAGTGCCCTGTAGCGTATTTTACACTACAACTAGATCCCCATATATGCGTAGGCACGATGAAACAAAGACATAGAATTGTTTTCTGGTGTGTTTTTTATTCAATTGCCACTTTTACTAAAGCAGCAAAATAAAACCGACAAAACCGATATAACCGATAAGTAAGCGAATAATCACACTCTCAAACACTTCCGCCCATTCCCTCAACAAACGTATCAATAAACGATTTAATCTTATCAGCTACCCGTTCGATAATTGGCTTGCGCTCCAATATCCTCGGTTTAAAGTTGAGCGTGTCGACAATTTCCTGATCACGTGGCAAACGATTGGCGAAGGTGTAGTGGTTGAGTATTTTTTCCAGTTCTTGCGGTGAAAGATTTTCTTCTGTACAAAGTTTGCTGAAAGCTTCCTTTTTATTGACCGTCCAATACTTCTCAAATGCTTGGATCACATTTTCATTGGGTTTGAGTTTGGGTAAGTTTTCTTCAATGAATGCTTCAATCAATGCGCGTTTGCTGCGCAGTTGCACTTCACCGGCCACCAGATCAATGATTTCTTTCTGGCGTTTTTTTGCTTCCTCAGGATCAAGTTTATTCAGGCTTACTAACAAATTGAGGATATAAGCGACATTGATTTCATCCCGATGGATCAGGCTTAGTTCAAAGTCTACATCTTCAAGAATGGAAACTTTCTCGGGATCAGTTTGTTTTTTAACCTTGTCGTGAATATCCAGATACTTGCTTTTATAGTCCTCAAACTGCTGCGGTTCCAGGTTTAAGTTGGCATCATCAAAATCGGCAAAGGTAGTGAGAATGTTTTTAATGCGCAGCAGCTCTCTAAACTTGGTGACAAATGCCAGTTCCGCCTTTTCATCGGGCAACACGTCCACGCTAGCAACCGTAGGCGCAATGGCTAACAGTTCCTCAGTGGCTTTGTTGAATCGCTCCACATAATCTTCATACGGTTCCAGCAATACCGTCTCTCTCGCATCCTTGTTGGAAAATAGCGCAATGGCTTCATCGGTGGCGGCTTTCAGATTTCTGAAACAAACGATATTACCTTGTGATTTCTTTTCATTCAGGATGCGGTTAGTGCGTGAGAAAGCCTGTACCAATCCATGAAACTTGAGATTCTTGTCGACATACAGGGTATTTAATCGCGGGCTGTCAAAGCCGGTTAGAAACATATTCACCACCAGCAGAATATCAATTTCACCGCTGCGCACCCGTTTGGCAATGTCTTGGTAATAGTTATAGAACGACTGGTTATCATTGGTGCTGTATTTGGTGCCGAACATCGCGTTGTAATCGTCGATAAACTCATCCAGCTTATCCCGGCTGCTTTGGTTCACGCGTGCATCACTGGGCACATCGGGCGCTTCTTCCGGGATCATGCCATTGGCCAGCGGATTGGATTCATTCGCGGCATAACTGAATATCGTGGCGATTTTAAGCGGGTGCGTTATTTCTGCCTGTTTTTGTTTGAACAGTGCGTAATACTGAATCAGGTTGTCGATACTGCTGACACAAAACATGGCGGTAAAGCTGGGCGCTTTGGTTTTCTGTGCGTGGTGAGCCAGAATATAATCGGTGATTTTTTCCAATCGCAGCGGGCTGTCGAGTAATTCCTGCTTATTGATGGCCTCGACTTCAATATCCAGTTGATTGGCGCTGTCCTTGTATTGGTATTCGCCGACATATTCCACCGCAAAGCGCAGCACGTTTTCATCCTTGATGGCATCGACAATCACATATTTATGCAGGCACTCACCAAATAAATCTTTGGTGGTCTTGATCTGCCCAAATCCATTGTTGGCGTTATCGGCAAAGATCGGCGTGCCGGTAAAGCCAAACATCTGCGCATTGCTGAAGAATCGCTTGATGTTCTGGTGCGTTTCGCCAAACTGGCTGCGGTGGCATTCATCAAAGATAAACACAAACTTGTGATCTTGCAGGTGTGCAATCTTGTCGAAGTAATAGGGTTTGATCAGTGCGTTATTGAGTTTCTGGATGGTGGTGACAATCAGCTGGGTGCTGTCATCGGTGAGTTGTTTCACCAGATTGTGCGTGTCGGTGGTGGCATCCACGCTGCCTTTGGCGAAGGCGTTGAATTCCCGCGTGGTTTGATAATCCAGGTCTTTGCGGTCGACCACAAACAGCACCTTATGCACCTTGGGCAGGCGCATGATGATCTGGCTGGCTTTGAAGGAAGTCAGCGTCTTGCCTGATCCGGTGGTGTGCCAGATATAAGCATTATCGTTGCTGTTCTTGACTCGATCCACCAGCGCTTCCGTGGCATAGAACTGATAAGGGCGTAATATCTTTAATACCCCTTCCTCAGTAATCACGGTGTAATGCGTGATCATCTTGGCAATATGGCAAGGCTTCAGGAATGCAGCGGCAAACTCGCACAAATCGGATAAGCGGTTGTTCTCTTTGTCTGTCCAAAAGAAGGATTGCTGAAACGATTGGGTTTTGTTGTTCGAGAAATACTTGGTATTGACACCATTGCTGATGATGAATAGCTGCACATACTGAAACAATCCCGCCCCGGCGTCATAGGATTCATGCTGATAGCGGTTCACCTGATGAAAAGCCACTTTCAGCTCCGCACCCCGGCGTTTGAGTTCGATCTGCACCAAGGGCAAGCCATTAATCAGGATGGTCACGTCATAACGGTTCTTTCGCTTGCCCTCCATGCTGACTTGATTCGTTACCTGAAACTCATTCATGCACCAGTCATCACAGTTCAAGAAATTGATATAAAGCGTTTCAGCGGGCTTGCCATCCACGGCTTCACGTTTAAGCGCAAACTTATCGCGCAGTATTTTGGCGCGCTCCACGATGGTGCCGGTGTTGAGATGATTCAGCACCCGGTCAAATTCAGACTGGGTCAGTGTGATGTTGTCGTTGTGGATTTCAAGCTGACGCTTGAGATTGGCCAGCATCGCAGCTTCATGATCAATGCGTACCCGCGCATATTCCATGCGTTGAAGCTGTTCGATCAGGCTTTGTTCAAGGGCGTATTCGGATTGTGTGGCGGATTGGATGGTCATTAAAGCTGGATAATTTGATTGAGTCGTTCACAAACCTGCACAAACAAGCTATCACCCAGCTTCCCCAATGGGTGAGGTTTAGCACCCCGCACCCGCCAATCAAATGACTTGGGCTGATGGCATAGCACATAACTGAGCACATAACTGGTTTGTTCCATCTTGCGTTTGGATGTTTTACCGACGGCCACAGCAAAAGGATTGTCGGCATTATATTCTGCGGTGGTCATCGGCAAACCGATCACCAGCGAAGTCTTGTCGTTAAAGATGCGCGGCGACAATACCAGGAAAGGATGAATATCCCGCATTTCCTGCCCGGCCTGCGGGTTGCAGTCAATCCAGATAATGTCCTGACGATCAGGAATCCACACACCGGCGCTGGCTGTTTTTACCATATTTGGACTACCACTTTTCTGCACCTACGCTTTGTGCTGATGGCATCGCTTCACCGCCATGACGGGCAGGATCAAATTGTGCCAGCCGTTGTTCCAATGTTAATGCTTTGTCCTGCACCGGCGTGATGATGATCTGACCACCTGAAACGGTTAGTTTGACCTGTTGATCCGCATGCACATGAGCTTCCCGGGCAATGGCAGCGGGTAAACGTACCCCCAGATTATTGCCCCATTGTTTGATATCCAGAATGACTTCGGCCATGATTACACCTCATGATTAATATGTTTATACATAAGTATAAACTAATTTATAAAGTAATCAAATGATCAAACAAATAACTGCTGTAACAAGCCTTTTTTGTATAGCTTCACGGCTTCAAGCTGGGTTTGGGTGCGGGTGATCTTGTCATCAATCGTCGTGAGGAAGTTGGCGATTTTGGTTTGTTCTGGGAAAGATGGAACGGGGAAATGGAATCACTCATTTCTCCTGCATTTATCCCTGCGTTACGTGCGTTTTAGCTTGATAATATCTAAAAAATGTCTAAAAAAATGTCTAGCTCAGGTTACTTCGGGATACTCCAATTCTTACCATCAACTTGAATAACACCCTGTTTCCTAAGTTTTTGCAAAAGATTTTTAATCTTATGTTGCTTCTGTTCTTCGTCTAAAATTTTTGGAAGTTTGTCTAATAGTAGTTCTTCAATATCTGAACGTTTGGCTTGTTTAAATCTCTTTAGATATTCAACAACCAGCGATTGATAATACTTATCATCCAGGCCGCGCATCTCTATATAGTCCTTTTGGAGGTTTGCTTGTTTGGCCACGGATGAAGAGATATGAAGATTTGGCTTTCTTCCTTCAATCAAGCCGTTCTTTCTCAGGAGAGCGAGATCAGGTTTTTCCAAGGGTTGAGCTTTTTGAATCTTGTCCAATAAAATAATTTCATGTAAAGACAAATTGGGCATTTGCGCCAATTTGCGCGCATAGCGCTGATCCAGCACCTTGCCGGTAATCTTTACCTTTACCTTATTATTCGATAAATCATAGTCAGGTAATGGAAAGAATCGTTCCCTCTGAATGCGAAATATTCGTTTAATACCGCTGCCAATGGTATCTATCATTTTTAAATTAACCATTGCATCTACTAAAAAGCGATTTCTATATCTTTGTTCCGGCGTATCCGAATCAATTACATGCTGTACACTTTTGGGAATAAATTCGCCTGAATTTAGAAATGCCAGTGTCGCATCTTCAGTTTCCACGACTATGATTCCACCGCCCAACGTATAGTCCTGGTGCGCAATACAGTTGTGCAAGGCTTCTCGTATAATGTAGGGATCATATTGATCTACTTCGTCTGGAAATAACGTGTCATCACGGATATAGCGATATTTTAAGTTACGGATTTTTGCATAAACTTGTTCCACGGCCAGAAGCAAAGGCATTCCAAAATGCTGATAATCTTTTTCAATATTATTTTTGTCTTTCAGTATCCAGGTAATTCGTGATGAGGCAGGATTAACCTCAATCTAACTTCTGATTGTTATTATCATGTGGATATTAATATTTTTATGTAAAGTAAATATATTTTTGAACTTCAATTTCAGAGATTAAATTATCCGTAGCCTCATGGATATTCTTAATAATCTCTTCGTTATGTGACTGAGTGACAAATTTGGATTTGTCTGTATTCATTGTCAGGTTCTGCCGGAATTTAATAACTATATCTGTGGAGATCTGGAGATGCTTAAGCGGTGGTCTGTATATGGCCATTGCTATTCTGCTTATTCTCCATACCAGAAGGTCATATTTTTCATCGGAAAATTCAGTAGATGTTTGAAATTCTACAGATATCTCCTCAACTCTTCTAATTTCTTCAACGATCCTTAATGCCGCGTCACGATTTTCTTTCAGTCGCTCGCGACTCATTGTGACTATATGTACTATGAACCAACCGACAATAACCAGCAACCAGGTAATAATATCTTTCCAATCCATTTCAAAACCTGGTAGGGGTAATTAGGTGGTTTGTATTGCTATGCTTACACGATCCTTAATATATCCTTTGATTTCCTCAATCAGGCTTTTGTCTTGACTAATAAATTGGAGTCTTTCTAGAAGCTCTTTAACTGGAAATCCGCAATTGACCAAGCCACCAAATGCCTCATCGAGGAAAGATGAGTTATAGCCGCGTACTCCGTCCAATTCTATGCGAATATTGTCAGCTTTATTATTAAGTGCTGGAATAAGAAAATCGTCTCTGAACCGCTCACCATTGTATGGACCATCCGATCTATACCGGCCAGCTGGATAGCGTGAAAAATCACGTTGAATATTAATTATTTTCTCTTTCACGATAGGGTTCATTGGTTAATGGTACTCGCCAATAGATAAGTGTGCCTAATATACTTTCTTTTAGATCACGTGTCACTGTTCTAGTTTCATCTTTGATGAATATTCCACTATTGCTATGTATTCGTACAGTTCCGGAATTTTGCTTAGTTATAACGTCTACGATGTCACCTAAGCCTTTTCCTCTTTCTGGCTGGTTTGTCCGAGTACGTTTGTCCTCAATGGCTATCTTGATATATTCGCTATCTTTGCCGGTCATGCCTAATGAATCTAGAATTTTGAAAAGATATGGTTTTTGTATTGGCAATGTGTTTGGAATTCCTATACCAAGATCACAGAAAACCACACTTAAATAATTATTTCTTGCTTGTGAAAACATCCACCAATTCTTGGTGGGTGGACTGTAATTTAGTCCGTCGTCTCTGGTATTGATATAGGCATGATGAATTGTATTTGTCATGGCTTCGCCAAGCCCCCTGAATAATCCATTAATTAACGGTTCTGCGAGTTGCCCTTCATATTTCTCAATGGCATCTGCGCAAATTGAATTATCCACTACAGAGCCTTGGGCAACCCGCCAATGCACAACATCGTCGTAATTTTTGGTACTCCTCTTGCGAGTTTTTCCGCCGCACATTGTATAGAAGCCGATCTGGTGTAATACTTCTGATGCCCGGTCATTGATTGGTGGTCTATATTTAATGACAATACCATTTTGTTTCATTCCGATGAGGTGTGATAATTCGGCATAAAATAGTAATGTCGCGTCAGCAATGAATTTGTCAGTATTTGTGAAATCGATAATAACCTTTTGTATGTCGCTTCGTGCAAATATCTTCCTTAAGTCATGGAGGAATTTGATTACATGCTTTCTTGTTTTTTTATCCTCAATATTGAATGCTCGCGGAGCGGAAATTGATTCTTCTACAATCGTGCTTTTTGTATTCGTATTAGAGTTTGTGCGTCGTTTTTTGTATCGCCTCTTTCTAATTAGCTCTCTGGTCAATTTTCGCTTAAGAACCCTGGATAATTGGATTAACCACCATCGTGTTTGTTTTGATAATCTTTTCAAAGAAGCGGCATCCTATCTATATCGATTTTTTCGTCTAATTATATAGTCTCGCAGTTGATGTTACTTGAATTCAAGTAATAAGTGCTCAGACTCAGGCTTACCTAATAGTAACAATGCAGTACATGTTACTTTCCCACTAATGCATAATTTTGCTTTATTTAAAAACGTTATGTCGTTCCAGGTGACTATTTCTTCATTCAGATAAGCATGTTTAGCGGCATAGAGTTCCCTTGCTTTTTTAATTGCCAGAGGTGATAGATCGGAAATAGAGGCTTTTGTGCCTATCTCAGCACTCCAATCTGAATATCTTTTACGCCAGATCCTGGCCTGTTTATCAGGATAGTCTTGCAGGTTTTTAGTATAACTACCGATTCGAATATAAGATTTATGTTGAAATTCAACAGGACGATCTTTGGCGGCAGGGATAACGAATAAAACAACATGTTGGTCAGTTTCAATATCGCACTCATAAATCTGAAAGTCTATTCTGGGATTTAGCCGGTTAATTAGCCAAGGTTCCAAATCTTCATTTCCTTTGGCTTTCTTTTTCTTTGGTAAAAAAGACGTGCCGGTTATTCGGTGCGTTCCATCCTCAACACCAAACACCAGATAACCGCTTGGTTCATTATGCAGGCATGCGCTATTTGCTAGTGCTGACAAAGCTTGACCAATTTCATCAGGTGAATGAAAGTTCTGTTTAAATTCGATCCATTCTGATTCATGCGGTCTTTCAACCAGGCTTTTGAATAAATCTTTTACTTGTTCCGTATTCATATCTTTACTTCGGCTGTGCATATAATCATACGGCCGTCAAACAAACATCTGCTGTAACAAGCCTTGTTTGTATTGCTTCACGGCGGCAAGCTGAGTTTGGGCGTGGGTAATTTTGTCGTCGATGGCGGTGAGGAAGTGGGCGATTTTGGTTTGTTCTTTAGTGCACGGCAAGAAAATTGTTTCATTTGAAACAATTGCAGTATTCAAGTTAACTTGTGAGCCAAGTTGTCCATATTGATACCATTTATCTTCAGTTAGCTGTAAGTAATAGTAAAAAAACTCATGATTAGCTTTAAAGTTTTTAAAAACTACAAAACCATCATGAATACAAACATCAAGATTAGTATAAATTGGCTTTCCGATTGTCGCGCAAATACTCATGATTATATGTCCCTTTGGAACATAGCGGCTTTTCTCAATACCTTCAGATGACAAGTATTGATCAGTAACATTCAAATATTTACTTGATTTAGTTACATCAGAAATTCGTACCCAACCAATATTTGATTTATCTGAGAACCAGCGTTTATCTGTAATAGGTCGCGGCGATGCTCCTCTTTGAATATCCGCAATCTCACCGAAGGATTTTTCTTCCCACTCAGGAAACTCCCGTCCGTCCTCATCCTTAAACCGCAGCTTCTGGCTAATCCCACGGGGATAAGTCTCAGTACAATCGCTTCGCTCTTTACTGTGACTAAAAATCTGCTGCATGACGCCTTTTTTGTATTGCTTGAGTAAGTCGTATTTTTGCGTGAGTTGCGTGATTTTTTCATCAATCGCCGTGAGGAAGTTGGCGACTTTGGTTTGTTCTGGGGAAGAGGGAAAGTAAGCTATTGCAGATGAAACAACATTCCAATCTGCACGAGGCATTTTTGAGCCTGATGAAATATTTGCTTGTGTTATAAAGCGCTCTGTTTGAACAAACTGAAATAGAAAGTTATTTGATATTTCCTTACCTTTGAGTACCCAAATTTCAGTCGAGCAAACGCCAGCAAAAGGAGCTTTTAAATATTTCCGCAAATAAGGTCTTAATTTGCCAAAGAGAACATCACCAGCTTCGAATTTATTCTTAATACTCTTTGAATTGGAGGCATCGACATACCCCAACAACTCACCCGTGTTTTGAGACAGATGTTCTAATTCAATGCACTTTAAGTTGTCGGTATGCTTTTCTGGATTAAATTTTGATGATTTCTCGTTAACTTTTTCACCAATAGTTGAACACTCCCACTCCGCAAACTTCTTGCCATCCTCATCCTTAAACCGCAGCTTAGGCACATTCATCGCATATCGGCCAATTTCTTATCCAGCGTCAATAACTCAAGCTGATGGTGTTGCGCAGTGGCTGCGATGATGGAATCAGGTAGTTTTATTTGCTGATTGCGCCTTATCTCTATGGTTTTGTCCTCAATATCCGACGTGATCGCCAAGTAGGTCATCCGAACCAGCAAGGTTTCAATGGCTTGCGTTTCCCTGGCTGTAATTGCCGGATAGCTCAACAACTCCATGCGGGTTATTGAACTGTAGGCGCATTCATGGGTTCTGATTTGCCGGGCTTGCAGCACTTCCAGAATGGCCGGATGATGCTGATAAAACCCAATGATGATATTGGTATCGAGCAGATACTTAATTCCACTCACTGCGCAGCTTCCTTTGTATGTCCAGCGGGTCTTTATGGTTGAAACAAGCTATTTTAGGCAGGTCATTCACAAGGCTGATTAATAATTCGGATTCCTGTTTCTGCTGAATGTAGTGATTGATCAATCGCTTAATGAATTCATCCGGCGAGCTGTGTTCCTGTTCGGCCAGCGCTTTTAATTTCAATTCCAGTTCGGGGTCAATGGTCAGCATAAAATATCCTCATCAAAATTAAAATGGCGGCTTAATTCCCAGTTCCTGACAATAGGCCGCAATGGTGGTATCAATCGTTTTACCGGTTTGTTCCAGTTCAGTCAATTGTGCGGCAATCACATTCAAGTCAATCGCATCCTCTGCCTCAAACGTATCGACATACCGCAGGATATTCAGGTTGTAGTCGTTGGCCTTGAGCGCTTCCAGGTTGGCCACCGCGCTGTATTTGTCTTCATGGGTGCGTGCCAGATAAGCATCGACAATCTTCTGGATATGTGCCGGGCGCAGGATGTTTTGCGTTTTGACTTTATCAAACTGCTGGCTGGCATCGATGAATAAAATATCGTTGGGATTGCGGCGGCATTTCTTGAACACCAGCACGCACGTAGGAATGCTGGTGCCATAGAAGATATTGGCAGGTAAACCAATCACCGCATCCAGGCAATTCATTTGCTCAATTAAATACTGGCGAATATGACCTTCCGCGCCACCACGAAACAGCACGCCATGCGGCAAAACCACCGCCATCGTGCCATCATCAGCCAGTTGATAAACCATGTGCTGCACAAACGCCATATCCGCTTTGCTGCTGGGTGCCAGTTTGCCGTACATGCTGAAGCGGTCATCGCTCATAAACAGCGGGCTGGCGCTCCAATGCGCTGAAAAGGGTGGATTGGCAACAATCGCATCGAAGCGCAAGTCCCGGTGCTGCGGATGTTCCAGCGTATCTTCCTGGCGGATATCAAAATCAGCGTAATGCACGTCATGCAGAATCATGTTCATGCGTGCCAGGTTGTACGTGGTGCGGTTTAATTCCTGGCCGTAAATCTTGTCGACATGATCCGCTTCACGCTTGACGCGCAATAATAGCGAACCACTGCCACAAGTCGGGTCATATAGGGTTTTGAGGTTCTTGTTCTGGCTGGTGACCAGCTTGGCCAGCAAGGTGGAAACCGGTTGCGGCGTGTAGAATTCACCGGCTTTTTTACCCGCACCACTGGCAAATTCACCAATCAGATATTCATAGGCATCGCCCAATACATCCGCCGTCCCATCGGCCAGATTGAAGTCGATCTTGTCCAAATGTACCAGCACCTTCGCCACCAGCGCATTCTTGGCTTTCTCATTAGCACCCAGCTTGGAGGAAGTGAGGTCTAAATCTTCAAACAGATTGCTGAAGTCATCCGCGCTGTCGGTGCCCAGTGTGCTTTGTTCGATGTTTTTGAGGATGCGGGCAAGGTCGCCCAGAATAAAATTGTGACCATCCCCCCGATTTTCGGTATCAAGCTGGTTGTTGCCTTTTAGGGCAACCGCATGAAACAGCTCGGAAGGTTTTAAGAAGTAGCCCAACTGTTTCACGGCGGCATCCTGCACCGCCTGCACAATTTCAGCGCCTTCTTCCGTGTTCTCCTTCAGTTCGGCAAACTTGAGCTGATCTTCTGCCAGCAAAGAATCGGCATAGCGCTCAACTTTTTCGGATAGATACTTGTAAAAGATAAACCCCAGAATGTAATCGCGGAATTCATCCGCATTCATTTTACCGCGCAGGGTGTTGGCAATATTCCAGAGTTGCTGTTGCAGCTGACGGCGTTGTTCTTCGGTCATGGTTTTTCTTGGTTTGGAATGTGGCGATATGGTAATACCAAATGCTCTTTGGTGAATTACTTAATTATCGATTCACACATCCAGGATTATGATTTTTTGATTATACTTTTATACCTGCCTCACGGAACTGCTGCATCATCACTTTGGCCAATTCATTGATACCATTTTCAGAATTTCTTTGTGGAATGGCCAATTGTTTCAGTATCTCACTTTGACGATGATCTGCCACTTGGACATAGCTTAAGAAGGTCGTCATCACGCCTTCATGTCCCAGATTCTGGCTCCATGCTTTGAAATCCTCCGGGGTTTTACAAATCTTTTCACCCAGTTTGACCAATGTATTCCTGAAACTGTGCGGGTTAAAGTAGGGTAATCCGGCATTCTTGAAAGCTTGCTGAAAAATGTCACGAATCGGTGCGGTCGTGCTCCAATGTTTTCGTTTCAATCCAAGGGCACCAAATTGTTTATTTTCATTCAAGCCGATTTCCGTCATAGGGAAGAGGGGATCATCATTACCCCAGAGTTTTTGTTCTTTCAGATAATTGATCCAGTCAGTAATAATCTGGCGAATATCATCGCCCACCGGGAAGAAATACGTGGTGAAGGTTTTACTAAACTTGGTGCTGACATCGCGGGCATCCTGAAACACACTGCCATCAATCAAATTCACGTGTTTAAGCTTGATGGAAGCCAGCGCGCCATCTTGCACCGGTTAGCAATGTAAATGCGATTAATGCCTTGTTGCGGCGTTCTATATCCGTATGCTCGGGCATCAGTTGAATGACGTGCTTGATTTGTTCAATCGTCGGTGCGGTCTTTCCACGTCTTGCCGTTGCGACGCGCATATCTTTATTGGAGATATTGAAATACTCCACATCAGAATATTGAAGCCGTGATTTATAACCCGGCTCTCTGGCTAACCATTCAAAGAATTTTTTTAAGTTTGCCATGGTTGAATGCAGGGTTGCCTTGCTCAGCTTCTTTCCTGTCTGCTGATTGATTTGTTCTGACAGGTGATTCTTGAAAGCTATCGCCTGCTGATGATGGAATAACCTGAAATCACGATACTGGTTATAGTCTTCGAAGCGTGCGATTGCTTTGGCCACACCATCAATCGTTGGCTCACTTTGACGCATGGCTTCCTTGAGGAAAGAGAAGTATCTGTGCTTGATTCTTTCATTGTCAGGATGATGTTTGTGCATGACTTTTTGTTCCTATCTTGAAATCACAATTTACGGAAGGGTTAACACACGCGGTTAATCTGGACAGACGATGATTTCAAGAATGCGGTACATCGAGTTGGATTGAAACCATTGCCGCAGAAGAAGCAGAAAATAAATATCACACTTGATCCGAATATGGTGGCATGGTTTAAACAGCAAGCTGGGGGGCGCGGATATCAGACGCTTATCAATGCTACCTTGCGGGAAGCCATGCAGAAGAAGGCAATCGAAGAAACGATACGGCAAGTGATCCGGGAAGAATTGCGGTCATCCTGAGAACGGCATATTCGGTAAAGCAAAACAGCGTCAAACTGGAAGCGCCTTTTATTCTGTTCCGTAAATAGCAGCACGTATCCGCTCAAGCATTTAATTTTCGATGCGTCATGCATTCGATTCGTCTAATGCAGCGTTACTTCTCCACAACACTTTTTGTATTTTTTCCCGGAACCGCAAGGACAAGGAGCATTTCGTCCTGTTTTTGCCTGCTCGCGGCGCAGTGTGCCTGTTTGTCTTGCTAATTGTGATGCCATTCTTCGCTGAGGCTCAAAATAACGATAAATGTGCATCACACCAGCTGATAGGTTTATCAATAACTTCTCACGCAATTCTTCACTAACTGGTTCTTTGTATGGCCGCACGCCTGGATCAGGATCATGTTCATAGAAAAGCGCAAAAATGGCTACCAATGCACCGCCTTCTTCTTCGTTATCCATCAAATCCAACCAGTCAGCGCGATGAAATTCAATGCCACGCATAAATCCTTTTGCCCAATCATTGCCAGAAAAAGATTCACCCGACTCATCACTCAAAATGATAGGCAGAAAAACTTTCTCATTTTTTAATCTGTGCAGAACATCATTCCAATGACGCAATAACAGTTTCACAAATATTTCGGCTTGCTGATCATTTTCAAAAGCTTCATCATCAGGCATTTCTCCGTCGCCCCAGATTTCTGGCAAATAGGTACTTGGCGGCATTATTTCCGGGGAACAGTGCAAAGCTGTAAAGAAACCATCTAATATCTCCAGATTCATTGCCAGTTCATGATTAAAGCGATCCAAGAATAAACTAAGCTGATCATAGTCAGCTTCTGACATTGTATCTAGGTTGTTTTTTTTCACGTTATCCTTCTCATCGGATAGCAATATGCACCCGCTCAAGCATTTTATTGGTCACTTGGGTACGGCGTTCGAGTTGGCTGACATAGGCTTGACTGACACCAAGCCGCTGTGCAAGCTGTTCTTGGGTAATACCTGCTTTGATGCGTGCCAAGGCCACAGGATTATCGAGATAATCTTCAAGAATAAACGGCTCATAAGCTTGCTCAACACCTTGGCTTGTCTCACAAGCAGCCAATTCTTTTTCGATTTGATCTTTCAGGGCACGATAAATCGCCACAGGTAACAAGACATATTCATCTTTTCCATGAATGGATTTTATTTTTTGTAATGTCATTTGTAAGCATCTCCACGTGGTTTGATTTTTTTAACAGCAATAATCTTAAGGGCACCTCTAAAAATCCATATTTGCGAGCAGCCGCTTTGCGGCTTGCCTGCTTACCCCGTTTCGTCAACAATACTTCGTTGCTCACAAAAAACATTTCCTTACCTATCCATCATATGCTGCGTCAATATTTTTTATTCGCGCCTGGTCTTGTTTAGAACTCTGAATTTTTAGAGGTGCCCTTAACATTGTGTCCGGAAAAGTGTTGACACATCACTATCGAATCTGGCGTTGAGATGGCCAGGTCCGCCACAGTACGGCCAGCAAGCTGCCTAACAAGGTATGCACCAGCACTGAAACCGCACCGACAACGGGTGCCAGGGGTAGCATCGGAAAAGCCTGCTTGGCGAGCACGATAGCCAAACCGGAATTTTGCATGCCGACCTCAATCGAAAGGGTACGGGCGCTCCGGGAATGGTAACCAAAGATCCGTGCAAAATGATAGCCTATCAAAAAACCACCCCCGTGCAATAATGCAACGGCGAGGATCAGCCCGGCGCCATGCCTGAGAATGGTCTCGGCATGAGCTGCAAATACAATGGCGCAGATCACGCACACACCCAGCACGGATAGCAGCGGCGCGACCGGCATCACGCGCTGTACGAGTCGCGGCACCCAGTGGTTGAGAAAAACGCCCAGAACGACGGGCACAATCACGACTTGCAGGGTTTGTTTAAACAGCATCCAGGTATCCACCGGGACTAATGTGCCAGCAAACAGTTGTGTCAGTAAGGGGGTAAGGATGACAGCTGCCAATGTGGAGCAAACGGTCATCACCACTGAGAGCGCCACATCTGCTTTCGCGATATAAGCCACCAGATTCGAGGCAGTACCACCAGGACAACAACCCACCAGAATCAGACCGACCGCAAAATAAGTCGGCAAATCAAGCACCGTCGCAATTCCCCAGGCCAGCAAGGGCATGATGGTATATTGTGCCGTAAAGCCAATTGCCACCACTTTGGGCATGCGGGCGATTCTGCGGAAATCATCAAAGGTTAAGGTCAATCCCATGCACAGCATGACAAAAGCCAGTATCAACACCACGACTGACCCTTGATTCAAAGGAAGCAACCACTCCGGCCAGGATAACGCGATGGCGCCCGTCAGCATCATCCAGAGCGGGAACAGCAGGGTTAGTTTTTGCAGCATAAGGATCTTCTTGTCTCAGCTCAGATTCGTGGCAGGGAAGAACGCGCAAACAGCAGGGTATAGTGCTGTCCGTAACGACTGACTATACGGCTGGCTTTCAAACCGGCTGCTGCCGCCATTTCCTTTAGCGTTGAAAAATGCTCAGGATAATCGTGATCATGCACATGCGTGCAGGCTTCTTCCAATTGATCCGGCGGTATCTTGTTCCAGTTGTCGCGCATGTAGTTCAGATAACCCTCCAAATAATCCTCGCGGCTCTGGTTTTCCTCACGCACAACATCCACCAGAATCAACCAGCCATTTTCTGCAAGGCAACGTCCGGCAGCCTGGAAAACGCGCGCCTTATCATCGGACATCAGGTGATGAACAGCAAACCCAGTGAAGATCACATCCCAGGTTTTGTCGGTTACTTCGACGGCTTCCAGCAGATCACCCTGCGTCAGCGTAACCACCGGGTCAGGCAGACCAGCCAAATAGCCACGCGCTTCAGCCAGCGCTGCCTCGGATAAATCCACCCCTTCATACAGGATCGGCGGGGATTGCTTCAGACAAGGAACCAGATAACGCGCGCTGCCACACCCCAGATCCAGCAAACGGTAATGCCCGGCATCATCGCGCAATTTCAGCAGCTGACCCACCCCCTCGTAGATTTCCTGATGAAACATATAATTGTATTCCGTGATCAGATCATACAGCGACCAGGAGCGTGTGAAGATAGTGGTTGATTCAGCAGATGTCATAGGCGATCAAAACAGGGTGTAAATGCAGCGAACTAAACTCTGGCAGCACTTTACATGAGATTGCGGCTTAAAGGAAACGCCAATTCATTGAGTGGATTAGTCACACTATGCCTTGCATTACTGAAATACTATTGACGGATGACGCTGCGCTTATCCAGCCTACGGGACTGGCTCACAGGCAGGCGATTGATTAATTACGAAGTAGGATGGATAAGCGTAGCGTCATCCGTCACAATCACCGATACCCTACCATCCACCAACTTCTCTCACCCACATCAAGTGATTTCATTTCACAACCCGCCCAATCCTGCGGATAAATTTCTCTCAAAACCAACGAATGAAATGTCGAATACGGCCATTCCTTGACTGCGCTCACCCAGCCATGCTTAACCGGATTGTAATGAATGTCATCCCTATGTGCGGCATAGTCTGCGTTATTTGCAATGGTATGCTCCCAAAAACGCCGTTGCCAGATACCCCGCTCATGACACTTCATCCTGACTTCAGAACGATATTCTGTCTTTGGAATTGATTTTGAGAATATTTTTTTGATCAACCGCCATCGGCTGGAATAATCATCATCGCCAGCAGGTAATGTCCAAATGCAATGCAGATGATCAGGCAACACAACCCATGCATCGATATGGAAAGGCTGCAATTGCCGGGTTTCACGAACGGCTGCCCGCAACTCATTGATATGCGCAACCAGCAAATCAGATTTTCGTTCGAGCAAATTTACCGTAAAGAAATAAGTGCCGCCCGGCAGTCGATTGCGTCGGTAATTTGGCATTGGCTCAGTATACCCTGTGGCGAATAGTGCCAAATCATCGCTACATACCTTAATGTGACTATTGCATGAGTGACAGATGTCGTTGTGCTTGTCGTCCTACCTCGTTCAAATACCATTGACGGATGACGCTGCGCTTATCCATCCTACCGCGCTTAATAAAGAACCCCACCGCAAGCAGCGGGGTATTAACTGCGTTCTCCAATCTGCTGGTTTTCAACCAGCCTTCGCTCCAAGGGACAGGGAATCGAACCTTGGTCTATTTCTGATATATCAATCATTTATTGCTCACCTCCACTGATCGGGGTCAAGTCTTGCAAACAATCACATCTATAACACAATCCTTCTCGCACGCAAGCAAAATAAAGCAAAAATCTGCTCCTTAATTCCGCATTGAAGTCGCGTGACTGGCGCACTCATAAATACGCTCTGTGCACGTAAGGGATTCGCCGGTCATGTGTCGATAAAAACAGCTTCAGCCACCGGCATGCACTGAATGTTTACTCATTAAATCCTTATTACCTCCCCCTGAATGGATCAACCTCAAGTTTCGGAGTTCATTTTCATGAAGAATATCCATTCAAGTTATTGATTAATAATCAATAGAAGCCTCTAAAGTGGTAAAATGTAGTTTGCTTGACGAACTAACCCAACCACTCGGAGGCTTCGATGAATCGTGACAC
>JAUXRH010000200.1 GCA_030682075.1 Nitrosomonas sp. | reverse complement strand
CGAATAAAAAATATTGACGCAGCATATGATGGATAGGTAAGGAAATATTTTTTGTGAGCAACGAAGTATTGTGACGAAACGGGGTAAGCAGGCAAGCCGCAAAGCGGCTGCTCGCAAATATGGATTTTTAGAGGTGCCCTAAAAGTAAAAATATAGGGAGAGAGCGCTCGATCATCTCTCTCCCGTATGTCGCAGGTTGTAACACTCAGGTGAGGTTTGTAAAAGTACTGCCTGAGCAAAAACCGTTGCAAGATAAAATAATTCTGTATCTGGAGTAAATATGGCGGATATTACCGCAAGCATGGTAAAAGAACTGCGCGAGTTAACTGGACTCGGCATGATGGAATGTAAAAAGGCCTTATCAGAAGCCAGGGGTGATATGAAAGCGGCTGAAGATTTGTTGCGAATTAAAGGTGGCGCCAAGGCAACTAAAGCGGCGGGACGAATTGCCGCAGAGGGTGTTGTTGGCGCATACATTACTGCGGATGGTAAATGTGGCGCGATGGTTGAAGTTAATTGCGAAACAGACTTCGTCGCCAAAAATGAAGATCTCATAAATTTTGCTAGAGATCTTGCAAAATTAGTGGTATCGAAGAATCTCCCGGATAAAGAGGCGTTAGTTAGCTCGGAGCTGCCGAGCGGGGGATCGGTAGAGGCCGTTCGTAAGGCATTAGTCATGAAGTTGGGCGAAAATATTGCCGTACGTCGCTGTGTTCATCATGTAACTGAGGGACGCCTCGTATCGTACCTGCATGGCACCAGGATTGGCGTGCTGGTGGATTATTCGGGTGGTGACGAGATGCTGGGCAAAGATCTGGCGATGCATATTGCGGCAAGTAAACCAATATGTGTATCCAAAGAACAGGTGTCAGCTGATTTGTTGGAACGAGAGCGCCAGATTTTTATGGCGCAGGCGGCAGAGAGTGGGAAGCCAGCCAATATTGTTGAGAAAATGGTGATGGGGCGTGTTGCAAAATACCTCGCGGAAGTCACATTGCTCGGTCAGCCTTTCGTTAAGAATCCTGATCAAACAATTGAAAAGCTATTGGCTGAAAAGTCAGCTGAGGTGAATGATTTCTCAATGTTTGTTGTAGGCGAAGGTATTGAAAAAAAATCTGAAGATTTTGCTGCTGAAGTAAAGGCGCAGCTAGACCAAGCAAAAGAAAACAAGACACAATAGCAGGCTTTATTACTAATGACTGACTATAAGCGTATCCTACTAAAACTTTCTGGCGAAGCCCTGATGGGCGAGAATAGTTACGGTATCAACCATACAGTTATTCAGCATATTGTTGCTGAAATCAGTGCGGTTAAACAGCTGGGCGTTGAAATTGCGATTGTTGTTGGCGGCGGAAATATCTTTCGTGGCATGCAATCAGCGGATAATGGAATAGAGCGCGTTACTGCTGATTATATGGGGATGCTAGCCACTGTAATGAATGCTCTGGCATTGCAAGATGCAATGAAGCAAAGTGGATTGATGCCGCGAATACAGTCTGCATTGCATATAGAACAGGTTGTCGAGCCTTATATTCGCGGAAAAGCAATACGCTACTTGAAAGAAGGTAAGGTGCTTATTTTCGCTGCAGGCACAGGCAATCCTTTTTTTACAACTGATACAGCTGCTGCATTACGTGGCATGGAAATGAACGTTGATATTGTACTCAAGGCGACCAAGGTAGACGGTATATACACCAGTGATCCAATAATTAACCCAGATGCAACTCGTTTTAAAAAAATATCGTTTGACGAAGCAATCTCAAAAAAATTGCAGGTAATGGATGCTACTGCATTAACTCTATGCAGAGATCAGAAGCTGCCGCTTAATGTATTTAGTCTTTTTAAGACGGGCGCACTCAAAAGAATAGTAATGGGTGAAGATGAAGGAACATTTGTGACTATTTGATTACAGACAATCTTCACGTCTAAAACTAAAAAGATACGAATGGGATAACTTTTATGACTGCCAATGTAAAAAAAACCGCTGAACAGAAAATGCAGAAAAGTCTAGAAGCGTTAAAAACCGATTTGAGTAAGGTGCGAAGTGGTCGTCCTCATACAGGTTTATTGGATCATATCACTGTTGATTATTATGGCTCGCCAACGCTCCTTAGCCAAGTAGCTAATGTGACTTTGGTCGATGCTCGCACGATTGGTGTTATTCCCTGGGACAAAAAGATGATGAATGCAATTGAAAAAGCGATTCGTGACTCTGGTCTTGGGTTAAATCCAATGTCAGTGGGTGAAATGGTTCGTGTGCCAATGCCGCCACTAACGGAAGAACGTCGGCGCGAACTAACTAAAATTGTAAAACAAGAAACAGAATTAGTGCGTGTCGCAATGCGTAATATTCGACGTGATGCGAATACCCAGTTAAAAGATCTTGTCAAAGATAAAGAGATTTCAACGGATGATGAGCGGCGTGGACAGGATGAAGTTCAAAAACTTACGGATCATTATATTGTTGAAGTCGATAAATTGTTACAAGCTAAGGAAGCTGAATTAATGGCTGTTTGAAATGCCAGAAAGCCAAATCTCAACACCCGGAATACCAGAGAACAGTATAATTCCAAGACATATTGCCATCATTATGGATGGTAATGGCCGCTGGGCAAAAAATCGCCTGATGCAGCGCATCTCTGGACACAAACAAGGAGTGGAAACGGTCCGCGACATTATCAAGCTTTGTATTGAGCGTGGGGTTGAGTATCTGACGTTATTTGCATTCAGTAGCGAAAACTGGCGCAGGCCGGCAGATGAAGTTTCATTTTTGATGCAGCTGTTTTTTGGTGCCTTGAAGCAGGAAATTGCCAAACTTCATGAAAATGATATTTGTTTTAAAGTAATCGGGGACATATCGAAATTTGATCCAAAAATCATCGAGTTTATCCATAGTGGTGAAAGGCTGACAGCCAATAATTCGCGCCTGGTCTTTACTATTGCAGCTAATTACGGTGGGCGTTGGGATATTTTACAAGCCATTACTAAGATGCTCGCTCAAACGACCAGATTGCCCGACAATCTTCAAGAAGAAGACTTAGCGCAACATCTTGCCATGAGTTATGCCCCGGAGCCGGATTTATTTATTCGTACGGGGGGGGAATGTCGTATTAGCAATTTTTGCTTGTGGCAGCTGGCCTACACGGAGTTATATTTTACCGATACACTTTGGCCGGATTTTGATGCCTATGAGTTAGACCATGCGATTAAATGCTATCAGCAGCGAGAGCGTAGGTTTGGTCGCATCAGTGAACAACTTCAGCTACCTATGTCTGCAAATAAAGCGACAAAAATTGCGAATAAGAACAAAACATAGTTTGCTTATATCTCATAAATCAACGTGAGTTCTCACGAAATACTCTCTTTTAATGCTTAAAACTCGCATTCTTACCGCTGCTATTTTATTGCCTTCATTTTTGGCGGCACTCTTTTATTTTCAGCCAATTTTTTGGGCTGCATTACTACTCATTTTGACAGTAACAGGTGCCCGCGAATGGTGTAAGTTGACACAATTCTCTGTGAGAAATACGATAGTTTTCATGCTGCTTACTGCATTATTCGGCGGGGAATTGCTATTCGTATTAAGTGAAGCCATTCAAATTGATCCATACACCCCAATACTTATAAATATCTATCTATTATCATTTGTATTCTGGATATTAGGTGTGCCTTTAGTGATGAAATTAACGGATCCAATTAAAAATCCATTTCTACTGATGTTAATTGGCTGGCTGGTTCTCTTGCCAATCTGTCTTGCGATGTATCAATTAAGATCCATAAGCCCGCTGCTTTTACTTGGCATCATGGCAACAATCTGGATTTCTGATACCGCCGCATATTTCTCAGGACGCGCGTTCGGTAAACATAAACTTGCTGTCACCCTGAGTCCTGGTAAAACTTGGGAAGGTGTCGTTGGCGCACTGGTGGTTGTTCTTATATATGCGCTAATCTGGAATTACATGACGGTAGATGAATCTTTAACTGTATTTCTTGTTCCGTTACTGTTACTGCTTACCGTACTGGGTATTATCGGTGATTTATTTGAATCGCTAATGAAACGCCATGCAGGCGTTAAGGATAGCGGCAATATTTTACCGGGTCACGGTGGTATACTGGATCGTATCGATGCACTTACTTCAACGCTTCCAGTCGCCATGCTGGCCGTTCTCGTTTTTTATTCTACCGAGTTATGAAAACCATCCGCCACCTTGCTGTTCTTGGCTCTACAGGCAGTATAGGAGAAAGCACGTTAGATGTCGTTGCGCGTCACCAGGATAGATTTCATGTTGTCGCACTCACAGCAAACAATAATGTTGTCAAGATGTTGGCACAATGTCGCCGCTTTGAGCCACGTTATGCCGTTATGCTGGATGTGACAAGTGCTGAGCGATTGGATACAGAAATACGGAAAGCAGGGCTTGAGACAGAAGTATTAACAGGCGTTGAATCACTCGAGAAGGTCGCTTCACTTGCTGAGGTGGATACCGTTATGGCCGCCATTGTGGGTGCTGCAGGTATACGACCCACATTTGCAGCTGCACGTACAGGTAAGCAAGTGTTACTGGCCAACAAGGAAACTTTAGTGATGGCAGGACACATATTTATGGATGTGGTAAAGCAGCATCATGCGACGCTGCTACCCATAGATAGTGAACATAATGCAATACTTCAATCACTTCCTGAAAATTTTAGTGGAAATTTGGCTGATGTAGGGGTGCGTCGCATTCTGTTGACTGCTTCCGGTGGGCCATTCCGATGCTCGTCATTATCTGAACTGGAACAAGTGACGCCTGAGCAGGCCTGTGCACATCCTAACTGGGATATGGGCCGGAAAATTTCAGTGGACTCAGCGACCATGATGAATAAAGGACTGGAAGTAATTGAGGCGCGCTGGTTATTCAATGCCGCACCTGAAAAAATTCAGGTTGTCATTCATCCACAAAGTGTCATTCATTCTATGGTTGAATATGTGGATGGATCAGTATTGGCACAATTAGGTAATCCCGATATGCGGACACCGATTGCACATGCGATGGGTTATCCAGAACGAATTGAAAGCGGCGTATCGTCATTGGATATGTTTAAGGTTGCCCAGCTGGATTTTGAGGCGCCCGATTTAAAGCGGTTCCCCTGTCTCGGATTGGCTTATCAGGCACTTGCCGCTGGTGGTAACATGCCAGCCATACTCAATGCGGCTAATGAAATTGCAGTAGCGTCTTTTCTTGGAGGGCGAATGTCATTTACCGCAATCCCAGCCATGATTGAACAAGTCATGCAAATAATCAGTCAAAAAGATATGACAACTTTAGACGATGTACTTGAAGCAGACAACATGGCACGAGAAGCAGCGCGGGAATGGCTGCTATGTCAAACGTAGCTTCCTGTAAATCATTGCAGCTATATTATTGACTGTTCGAAAAGTACAAAACTGATCCTAACCCATCGCTATTTCTGGCACATTAAACTCATATGACACTACTCTTTACCATCATTGCTTTCATTATTGCATTGGGTATTTTAATTACCTTTCATGAATTTGGTCACTATCTCGTGGCACGCTGGAGCGGTGTAAAAGTATTGCGTTTTTCAATTGGTTTTGGTCAGCCCTTATTTAAGAAGCGTTTGGGAAAAGATCAAACCGAGTGGGTACTTGCCGCCATTCCCCTGGGTGGTTATGTCAAGATGCTGGATGAGCGAGAGGGAGAAGTCGCACCGAAAGATTTGCCCCGATCCTTCAATCGTCAGCCAGTTGGTCGTCGCTTTGCTATTGTGGCAGCAGGACCCATTGCAAATTTCCTGCTGGCTATTCTGTTCTACTGGTTACTATTCATCATCGGCGTGACCGGAATGAAGCCAATTCTGGGGCCTGTGGTTCCAGCAACACCTGCTGCGTTCGCAGCATTTGAGGCAGGAGAAACCATTCAGAAAATTGGGGGCAAATCGGTTGCTAGCTGGCAAGACGCACGCTGGGCTTTATTGAAATATGCAGTAGATCAAACACCAAGCTTGCCAGTGGAGACCATCACAGCGCAAGGCAATGTTACTCAGCGCATTCTTAATCTTAGTAACATCTCTGCGGATGAACTGGATGGGGATTTCCTAAACAAGATCGGATTCAGTAGTTATCAACCCGCAATGAAACCGGTCATTGCGCAGGTCATGAAAGACGGTGCGGCTCACAGTGCCGGCGTTATGGTTGGCGATGAGATTTTAGCGGTTAATAATGATGATATCTATGACTGGATAGAACTGGTAACCGTGATACGAAGTAATCCAGAGCAATCTTTGACCCTGGATATTTTGCGTGATAAAAAAGTGGTTAAAATAGTGGTGACACCAGAACTGGCAACCGAAAACGGAAATAAAATAGGCAAAGTTGGTATTGCACCGCAAGTTAATGCTGCTGAACTGGAAAAATTGATTGTCAATGTCAGCTACCCTGCTGGCGTTGCCCTGTTGAAAGCAATAGATAAGACTTGGGACACAACCGTCTTAACATTGCAGATGTTAGTTAAAATGGTAACTGGGGATGTATCCTGGAAGAATATCAGTGGCCCCATTTCGATTGCGGATTATGCAGGTCAATCAGCCCAAATGGGTATTTCATCCTATATCGGATTTCTTGCGTTAATTAGTATTAGTCTGGGTGTACTGAATTTATTGCCCATTCCCATACTGGATGGCGGGCATTTAATGTATTATGTCATCGAAATCGTCAGAGGTAAGCCACTTCCCGAGAGCGTCATGTTGATTGGTCAACAGATAGGCATGACCCTGTTATTCACCCTGATGATTTTTGCCATCTACAACGACATCTATCGGATCATCTCTGGTTAAGTAATGAAACTTAAGTATCTCGCGGCGTTTGTTTACTGTTTCTACTCTTTTCATTCCTGGGCTGGTGAGTCATTTGTCGTTAAGGATATTCGCGTAGAAGGAATACAACGTACCGAAGCAGGTACCGTTTTTAGCTATTTGCCGATTAAGGTTGGCGATACCCTTGACGATGCTAAAGCTGCCGCTGCAATTAAGGCGCTCTATGCTACTGGTTTTTTCAAGGATGTGCGATTAAAGTCAGGCAATGGCGTACTGATTGTACAAGTTGATGAGCGCCCTGCGATTGCGGAAATCGCAATTAACGGCGCCAAGGAATTTGAAGTAGACAAACTAAAAGAAGGTTTAAAACAGGCAGGCTTGTCTGAATCACGCATTTTTAGTCGTTCGCTTTTAGAAAGAGCGGAGCAGGAATTAAAGCGTCAATACATTAGTCGTGGCAAGTACGCTGTGAAAATTACGACGACGACCACACCGCTTGAACGCAATCGTTTGGGTATCAATTTCGAGATTGATGAGGGTAAAACCGCAAGAATTCGACAAATCAATTTTGTCGGCAATGAAACATTCAGTAATGATGTCTTGCGTAAGCTACTTGTACTCAGAACGCCTGGTTTACTGACCTGGTTTACTAAGAATGACCAGTATTCAAAACAAAAATTATCTGCCGATCTGGAAACTTTACGTTCCTATTATCTCGATCGTGGCTATCTTGAATTTACTGTTGAATCTACTCAAGTATCCATAACACCCAATTTGCAGGACATTTACATTACGATAAATGTCTCTGAAGGTAAACAATACACAGTTTCTGATATTAAGTTGGCCGGTGAGTTTCCAGTTCCAGAAGAAGAGCTCCGCCAACTCATTTTACTTAAACCAGGTGAAGTATTTGCGCGCGAGAAATTAACGGAGTCCGTCAAGCTCATTACTGACCGGTTAGGTGATGATGGCTATGCATTTGCCAACGTTAATGCAGCGCCTGAGGTGGACAAGGAAAACCAGAAAACAGCCTTCACTTTTTTTACTGACCCCGGTCGTCGGGTTTATGTCAGGCGCATTAATATCTATGGCAATGACCGCACACGGGATGAAGTCATCCGACGAGAATTTCGTCAAATGGAAGGCGGCTGGCACTCAACTTCAAAAATCAATCTTTCCAGGCAACGTGTCGATAGATTGTTCTTCTTTACCAGTGTTAATGTTGAGACACCGCCAGTTCCTGATGCGCCCGATCAGGTTGATATCAATGTCACTGTAGAAGAAAGACCCACTGGTGCCATCATGTTTGGTGCGGGTTATTCTGATCGAGAAGGGATCATACTGAATGGCTCCGTATCTCAGAATAATATTTTTGGTACCGGCAACTTCCTCAGTATCCAGGTTAATACGGGCAGTATTAACAAGGTATATTCCGCTTCATTTACGAATCCCTACTATACTGCGGACGGGGTCAGCCTGGGATTTGATGTGTTCAGGCGTGATCTGAATACACGGGCTTTATCAAGTGTCGGAACATTTAGAACGGCGACCACCGGTTTTACTGCTCGCGTCGGCATTCCTATCGCAGAATTTGACACGATTTCGCTCGGACTGGGTGCTGAGCAAACCGTAATTGATGTTTTTGATGACAGTCCGCAACGTAATATAAATTTTGTGCAGGAATTTGGCCGTAGTACCACCAATTTGCCAGCAACAATCAGCTGGGCACGTGACGGCAGAGATAGTGCAATTTATACAACGTCGGGGACAACCAATAGACTGTTTGGTGAAGTAAGTGTGCCGGGGGGTGATCTGAATTACTACAAAATAAGCTATGCCCATAAATGGTTTTATCCGCTTTCAAAGACATTTACCTTCATGTTTAATGGAGAAGCCGGCATTGGCAATGGTTATGCTGGAAAAGGGTTGCCTTTCTTCAAGAACTTCTTTGCGGGTGGCAATCAATCCATACGTGGTTTTGACCTTAATTCCATGGGACCTCGTGATGAAAGAAACCTGGCACTAGGGGGAAATAAACGGGTTGTAGGGAATTTGGAATTGCTGTTTCCGGTCCCTTTTATGCCGGATAATAGAGCCTTGCGCATGAGTACATTTGTAGACGGCGGTACTGTATTTGCCGACAAAGTACAATTATCAGAAGTACGTTATTCTGCCGGATTTGCCATTGCATGGATTTCTCCCATGGGGCCTTTAAAAATAAGTGCTGCCAAACCGTTGAATGCTCAGGATAGTGATAATTTACAAGTATTGCAATTCCAGTTTGGACAACAGTTCTGAAGTTAATACGGATTAATCAGGAGACAAAATTGAAACGGCAACGTCTTTGGTGGAAAACCCTGATCGCTGTGAATTTAGTGGTTGCAACAATTATTGGATCGTCGAGTCTTTTTGCCGGTGATATTAAAATCGGCATTGTCAATACCGACAAGATACTACGTGAATCTGCGCCAGCGATAGCCGCACAGAAAAAGATTGAGCAGGAATTCTGGCCGCGAGACGAGCAGGTCAAGAAAATGGCAGCCAAGGCAAAAGCCTTGCAGGAGAAACTGGAAAAGAAAAGTAACGCCATGACAAACGAAGAGCTGCGTGAGATGGAACGTACGCTTGCCAGCCTGAGCCGTGAGTTTCAAAGGGCGCAGCGGCAGTTGCGGGAAGACTTGAGTGTGCGTCAAAACGAAGAATTTGGACTGATTCTGGAACAAACTAATAAGGCTATCAAGAATATTGCGGAAACAGGAAAATATGACCTTATCCTCCAATTGCAGGACTCTGTTTATCGTAGTGAACGAATCGATATAACAGCGCAAGTAATAAAGGCATTAGAAGATCAATAGCTATTGTCCAAGATCACTGGGTATTACTATTGAATCAAACTTTTAATCATTAAAACCGCTGTTTTTTATAAAAAGACAGCCTATTTGTACTAAAGGGGAAAAGAATGAGTGGTGGCATGGACATTCATGAAATTTTAAAATATTTGCCGCATCGTTATCCTTTTCTATTGGTAGATCGGGTAATTTCTTATGAATCAGGAAAAGACATTGTGGCACTCAAAAATGTGACCATCAATGAACCTTTCTTTTCTGGTCATTTTCCTCATCATCCTGTCATGCCCGGTGTGCTGATTGTTGAAGCCTTGGCGCAAGCCTCGGCTATTCTTGCACTTAGAACAGAAGCGTCAAAAGTTAATGAGGATTCGGTTTATTATTTTGTTGGCATTGATGGCGTGCGTTTTAAACGCCCGGTGATGGCAGGTGATCAATTAATGCTCAAGGTTGAAATTGCACGGCAAATAAAAGGGATATGGAAGTTTAAAGCCAGAGCAGAGGTTGACGGCAATTTGGTGACGGAGGCAACCCTCATGTGTACTGCACGCAGCGTCTAACGCATTGGTGCCGAAGTTAATTTGCGGCGTAGACGAGGCAGGTAGAGGTCCACTGGCAGGGCCAGTTTTTGCAGCCTGCGTCATTCTGGATTCTGATCATAAAATAGAAGGCCTTACCGATTCAAAAAAATTGAGTGCGAAAAAACGTGAGATTCTCACAATTTCCATTAAGAAATACTCCAAAGCCTGGGCAATTGCTTCAGCTTCTGTTGAAGAAATAGACCAGTTAAATATTCTGCAAGCCAGCTTGTTGGCAATGAAACGTGCCGTTGAAAGTTTGTCAGTTATTCCCGCGCTGGTCCTTATAGATGGCAATCATTGCCCGCAACTAAATAGTCCGACACGTTCGATTATCAGGGGTGACAGCCTGATATCCGAGATTTCAGCCGCTTCTATTTTGGCAAAAACCGCACGGGACGCTGAAATGCAAGTGCTGCACCAGCGCTTTCCACTTTATGGCTTCGATCAGCACAAGGGTTATCCAACCAGGAAGCATATCGCGGCGTTGCAGATGCATGGCGTTTCCGCAGTACATCGGCGTAGTTTTGCCCCGGTAAAGGCATTGACTATGGCGGCTTTTGGGTAATCTCATGATTCCTGTGTTCTTTATCTACCGTCTTTTTAAGTAAATAGAGCTTCTCCAGGGCCTGCCTTGGACTCAATTCATCGGGCGTTATGTCTTCCAATAGTGTGATCGCTGGATGTTTTTGCGGCGTTTCTTCCAGAATATCCGGCGTGGCAGAAAATAAATCCCGTTGCGGTTTCCTTGCGGCACTTTCCATTTCCAGCTTGATTAAGTGCTTTCTTGCGGCTTTAATCACCACTTCAGGCACCCCTGCGAGCCGGGCCACTTGTAAACCATAACTTTGACTGGCCGCACCCTCGGTAACTTGATGTAGAAATACAATATGATGTTTATGTTCGACTGCTTCCAAATGAACATTGATGGCATGTCTGAATTCCTCTGCCAGCTTTGTCAATTCAAAATAATGGGTGGCGAAAAGCGTGTAGCTTTGGTTTTTGGTCAATAGATATCGTGCAATGGCAAAAGCCAAGGCTAAGCCGTCAAAAGTGGAAGTGCCGCGCCCTATTTCATCCATTAATACCAGGCTTTTGCTTGTCGCGTTATGTAGAATATTCGCGGTCTCCGTCATCTCCACCATGAACGTCGAGCGCCCACTGGCAAGATCGTCGGCCGCACCAATACGCGTGAATATTTGATCCAGTGGCCCTATGCGGGCATATTTCGCCGGAACAAAACTGCCACAGTGCGCGAGTAATGCGATCAATGCAACTTGTCGCATATAGGTTGATTTTCCTCCCATATTGGGACCCGTGATAATCAGCATTTGTCGCAGGGCATGGTTGCCAGCACCCAGTTGCATATCATTCGCGACAAAATTATCCACCTGGCTTTCTACCACTGGGTGACGGCCTGCTTCAATTTCAATGACGGCTTCATCACTGAAAACAGGGACTGTGTAGCCCAGTGTATGCGCACGTTCAGCAAATGTCGCCAGTACGTCCATCTCAGCGATACTTGAGGCTATTTGTTGCAATTGATGAATGTGCTGTGAAAGGGTATTCAGCAGGTCATCATATAAAAACTTTTCCCTGGCTAAGGCCCGATCCTTAGCCGCCAGCGCCTTATCTTCAAATGTTTTCAGCTCTGGCGTGATATAGCGTTCCGCATTCTTGAGTGTTTGCCTGCGGCGGTAATCATCTGGAATCTTTTCAATATGGGCATGGGTCACCTCGATATAAAACCCATGAACCCGGTTATATTCCACTTTAAGACTGGGGATGCCCGTGCGTTCTTTTTCGCGTATTTCCAGTTGCAATAAAAATTCGCCGCAGTTATTTTGCAACGATCGCAATTCATCGAGTTCGGGATCATAACCATCGGCAATGACTCCGCCTTCACGCAGCAACATATTGGGTTCTTCAAGCAGCGCTTGTTCCAGTAAATTGACAAGCACGGCGTCCGGCAGCATGGTTTGTATTAACTGACCAAGCTGCGCACTGACACACGCAGAAACCGCAGCGGCAACTTCAGGCAAACACTTCAAGCTATTACGTAAACCTGACAAATCCCTGGGTCGTGCAGATTTAAGAGCAATCCGGGCCGTAATCCGTTCAATATCAACAACCGGCCGCAGACCCTCACGTACGGCAAGATAGGCATAAAGCCCATGCCTGCTGATTAAGGCGGCCACCCCATCAAGCCGGTTCTGAATGGCACTATGTTTGCGCAGGGGATGATGCAGCCAGTATCGTAACAAGCGACTACCCATATTCGTTGAGCAGGTGTCCAGTAACGACAACAATGTCGGTGAATTTTCTCCGCGCAGGGTTTCCGAGATTTCCAGGTTGCGACGGGTCGCCGCATCCATTCGGATATAAACATCGTCTCGTTCCACCTGTAATGCGGTGATGTGGACAACATTGGCCCCCTGCGTAAGGCGCGCGTATTCAAGCAAGGCGCCAGCGGCACAGAGCGAAACCTCTAAGCCATCGCAGCCAAAGCCAGAAAGATCATGCGTCGCTAATTGCTGGATGAGATTACGTCTCGCGCTATCGAGGTCGAATTGCCACGAGGGGAGATGCTTTAATGCCCATTTGCCCTCAAGTATTTCAGCTGCCGACAGTGATTCAGGTAACAGGATTTCAGCAGGTTTCAGGCGTTCCAGTTCGCTGAGCAGATTCTCCGGTGAGGTCTCCATCACCCGCATTTGTCCCGCAGCAAGATTAAGCCAGGCCAAGCCTAGTTTGGTTTCATGCAGGTACAGCGCAAGTAAGATGCAGTCGCTTTTATCTTCCAGTAACGCGGCATCGGTCAATGTCCCGGGTGTAATAATCCGCGCGACTTCACGTGCGACAGGCCCTTTACTGGTGGCGGGATCGCCGACTTGTTCACAAATGACAATGGATTCACCCAGCTTGACCAGCCTGGCCAGATATTGCTCAGCAGCATGATAGGGTACACCGGCCATCTTGATCGGATTACCGGCAGAGGAACCCCGTTGCGTCAGGGTAATGCCAAGTAACCTGGCCGCTTTTTCTGCATCATCAAAGAATAATTCATAGAAATCCCCCATACGATAAAACATCAGCATGCCGGGGTGTTGAGCTTTGATGCCCAGGTATTGCTGCATCATAGGTGTGTGCTTAATCTCTTTATCCATTATAATCCTAGATTATTTCCTTATATATTATAGTAATTAACTGGTTTATATAGAATTATTTAATTTCATGGCATTCCTATTATGTTTCTTGAAATTTCACTGAATTGTCTCGCGTCAACTAACTTGTCCACATTGACGACAATTAAGATGTCCGGTTGAATGATTGTGATTTATTTTTTCAATTGTTGTTTTTTCCGATAACTCTCTCCTTCGATTTCTATAATGTGAGCATGATGAATAATGCG
>JAUXRH010000199.1 GCA_030682075.1 Nitrosomonas sp. | reverse complement strand
GTCGCCGCAGTTGACCGCATTATTCATCATGCTCACATTATAGAAATCGAAGGAGAGAGTTATCGGAAAAAACAACAATTGAAAAAATAAATCACTATCATTCAACCGGACATCTTAATTGTCGTCAATGTGGACAAGTTAGTTGACGCGAGACAGGTGTAGGTACTTCACGACCAAGCATATTTGCTGTCTCTATCCATTCATGAATAATGACTTCAATATTAATAACCGCATCTTGATAGCTATAGCCATCTGCCATACAACCAGGTAACTCTGGAACTTCAACAATATAACGGTTATCTGTATTGCTCCAATAAATAACCAACTCGTATTTATTATTCATTACCATTACCTATCTTGTATTTGTGAAAAATATTTCTAACCTGTTTTACTTGATATGCTTTTGCCTTATCACCTACTGGTTGTAGATTAATAATCTCGACAACATCTTCCCTCGTAAAAATAGGGTGATCTCCTTTTATCCTTTCATCAAAGTTATATTTGATTAACAACCCGCATAATGAAATAAAAGAAATATTTGCATCCGATGTTCCTGTTATAACACTTAATAAAAGCTTATCAAATTTCCCCATTAGGGAATCATATCATACAGTGTCAATCAATTTAACATAAGGCCCATTATGCGAAACGAGGAAAAAACAGGGTGGCGCGGGGTGGGGTGAAGATGAAGGAAAGAAAGGAGAAAAGAAGAAAATGTCAAATGTAAGACCTGACCCCTTTATTCTTAAAGCAGCTTAACCAGCGCAGCAACAATGCCGATAGAAAACGCCATCAGGCCGCCTAACTTAATGACCAGGCGCTGTTCCATCTGGATAAAACGCGCATCCATATCACGGCGCAAAGACTCGATTTCCCGTCGCAAATCCTCTTTGGTCGCCAAATCCCTTAAATTAATCTCCAGCACCTCGGAAAGCGCAGTAGCCTCAGCCTCCGCTTGTGCGGGTGGCACACCGGCTTCTTTCAGAGTATTGGCAAACTTCAACGTATCAAACGTAATCGTCCCCATTCATTCCTCCTAACGCGCAAAAACAGAATAAAAGTATATCACAACAAATATCCCCGCTCCTTAAGTTGAGAAAATAGCGGTCTACCAACTGGTTCGCAATTCGCGACCTGACCCAGGCTTTTATCTCGATGCTTTCCTTCATTTTTAATCAACGGGAAGCATAACATAAATACATTCTTTTTACTGAAGGGAGGGGGGAAAGCATTAATTCTAGACCTGACCCCATTTTTCGTATTATGCGAAACGAGGAAAAAACAGGGTGGCGCATAGCGGAATGAAGATGAAGGAAAGAAAAAATGTCAAATGTAAGGCCTGACCCCGATGTCCTTATGTGACCCCTCTGCTTATGCAAGACCTGACCCCAATGTTCGATGTCCCGATGTCTTCAAAAAATGAGAAAACCCTCAGCCTATTGCTAGATTGAGGGTTTGTGATTCTCAGCTCGGTAAATTTGATTCCTACCGAACTTAACTAATCAAGCTACAAACAATTAAGCACCATTAGCAAAATTGCCAAATACAAAGGTAGTCGATGTAAGATTAACATCACTCAGAACACCAACCAATGTTAATTCTGTTGCAATAATCGAGTTATCTGCTGAAGAAGCATGATAAATTGCAGTGCCTCCACCAGTCACACCCACTGCGAACAATAAATCGTTCTGACCAACAACAGCTCCAGTTATAGTACCTCCTATAGCTGTCAATAAATTGGTACCATTCAAGGAACTGCCCGAAGTCACATCAGCAATAGTACCAGCTGTAACCACAACAACTTCTGCAGCTGCAGCAGTTGTGACATTTCCCGCTGTAGTATGCGTTTGTATTGATGTAGAAGCCACAAAATTATTAGTACCTGTCAGTGCTGCAACTCCAGAGTTGAAGTTAAACACATCACCGCCTGTGCCTGTTTTAAAGCCTGTAATAAGATCTCTATCTGCACCATTTGCTCCAGCGATTGATATTTTAACCGTATCTATAGAAGCTGTAGCTTCCGTTAAAGAGATTGTATCAACTCCAGCCCCACCAGTAACCGTGTCTGCTCCTAATCCCGGAGTAATAGTATCATTCTGACTACTTCCAGTAATAGTGTCATTATTTCCAGAACCTGTCACTGTAGCGCCGTTTACTGCAGCGCCACTCAAAGCAACAGTTACACCATTAGCCGCCGTAGCCGCTTTAAAAGCGCTCAAATCGACAGTACCTACAACACTACCCAGTGCTCCCAAATCTACTGCCAGGTCTGGATTTGTATTGAAAGCTGTTGTGTTAACCAAATTTACTGTTTTCAATTGAGCATCAGTAATAGCGAAAGTCGAGATACCAGTTGCCGCAGAAGTATTGAAGGTAATATTTTCAAATTGATTCGCTGTTACAGTATATGTTACACCGGCACCAGTCGAAGCAATGGTTAATGAATCAGATGTGCCATCATTCTTGATCGTTAATGCCGTAGTACCAGCAGCCGCCAATGACAATATTGCTCCAGAGGCAATATTTGTTACTGTTGTGGTTGCCGTTGATGCTGCTCCAAAAGTGATATTTTTGACACCAAAATGATCCAAATTAATTACGTCAGTATTTGCTGTCGCATCAGTTACTTTCAATGTCTCAAAACCACTAATATTTGTAAATGCAGTCGTTGTATTTACAGCCTGTGCTTTTTGCATTTCCAATGTGTCTGTACCAGCACCACCCACTACTGTATCTGCTGCAGTAAAGGTATTTGCAGCACCAAAAGTGACAGTATCATTACCCGAACCACCTGTAAATTTAAGTGTTCCATTTGTTCCATTAACATTAATAGCTACCCCGCCAGTATTACCACTTGCATCGACCTCGCCTATAGCTGCACCTGTAAGTGAGGTATTCACCTCTAATCCCGATCCCCCACTCACGACAACCTTAGTAGTTGTTGCTGCAGCAGTTAACGTAGAAATCTGATTTGCTGCCGTACTATTAGTTGGGGTAGTTCCCTGTGAAGTAATATTCAAGGTAGTTGCACTGGCACCCGTAATTGTCATTGCAAGTTCTGTAGTAGCCGCAGCACCTTGGAAACCATCTAGAATAAGATTCTGAGTTGAATCTGTAGCTGATGCCGTCCAAGTAGTAAGTCCACCAGCAACAGCACCGGCCGCTGTTGCCAATTGCAACGCTGTACCAGCACCCGTAGTATAGGTATTAGCTCCTACTGCTGTTGATACCTGATCAATTTGCAATTTTGTCACACCCGTATACGTTGCAGTTGATAAAGTTGTTGTTGTACCAGGATTAACAAAATTCAATGTTTCAACATTTGATATTGAAATAGGTACATTAGCCAAAGTAGTACCAAACAACTTCAATGTATCAGTTCCACCACCGCCATTAATTTGATCTGATGCATTAGATGTTGGGCCAGAAGTCAAATCCCCAATAATGGTATCATTACCAGCAGTACCTGTAATAATATCAGTACTCGTAGTCAGCACAAAGGTCTGACCAGCAACCGCATCATCCGCTGTATTATTCGTCACGCTCACGGTAACACTTCCTGCCGCCGAAACATTCCCGGAACCATCGGTAGCCGTTATACCCAAGGCAAATGAATTAGGCGTCACTTCAAAATCATTGGAAGCCGCTGCCAATCCCGCCGTCGTCAGCGTCAATTGACCTGAGGCGTTAATGGCAAACCAACCGCTGTCATTACCTGAGGTAATGGCGAAGGAAGTCACTGCGGTATTATCCGTCGCGGCAACAGTACCAATCACATCATTAACATCATCTATTGGCCCCACTCCTGCCACGGCCTCTACATAGGTAAAGGTTTGACCCGTTGTAACTACAGGCGCGGTGGTATCAACCACGATATCCTGATTAGTAAACGAGGAGGCGGCATTGCCTGCCACATCTTTCACGGGGTTCGCGCCTGCGGTATAGCTGACAGTAAATGTCTCGCCGGTTACCGGCGCGCGACCCAAGGTCAGCACCACGGTTGAACCGGTTACCTGCACTGCATTCACGGCAATGGAACCAGAACCGCCTTTAATACCGACGGCAAAATCCGCAAGCGCCGGGGTCGTGGCGGTGGTACTGAGCGTCTCATTAAAAACCAAAGTAGCCGCTGCGCCATTAATAAGCGCCGCTATAAACGACGGCGCCACATCATCCACATCACTCACATCCAGCACCACATCAACGGCGGCGGAAACATTATTGGCGGCATCTTTAGCCGTCACGCCCAGGGTGAAGGTGTTGGGCGTGGTTTCAAAGTCATTGGCGGCAGAAGCCAGACCTGCTTCGGTCAAGGTGATTTTACCGGTCGCGTCAATGGCAAAGAAACCGTCGCTGTTACCTGAGACAATATTAAAACCCGCAACGGCGATGTTGTCGGTCGCTACCACGGTGGCCAGCGTGGCGCCCGCTGCCTGGTTTTCCGCAAAACTGAAATTCGCGGTTGGCGCGGTCACTACCGGGGCCGTGGTATCATTGATTGAGGCAATGACGGTGGCGACATCGGCCTGCGTATACGGCGCCGTGCCCGTTACATTGTGCACCACATTCTGCAAGGTGCTTAAATCAGACGATGACGTATTGGCGGAATAACTGGCGGCCACCAGCACTTTATTCGCCAGCAAGGTGGCGGTTTCAAGAAATGCAGGCTCCGTGGTTGTCGACAGGAAGGTGACCGCTTCCAGAACGATGGCGCCGAAACCGACGCCACCGTCGATTCTGGCCGTGAAGAAGGCTTCCGCCTGCGCTGCCGCACTGGCTGGATCGGTATTGCCTGCTGCCAGACCGAAGTTATTCAACAGCACCGCGACCTGGGCCGGGGTTGTTACCTTGCCGGCCATGATGCCATTGGTAAAGAGCGGAAGCGCGGCCAAGCCATCGGCCAACTGCGCCAGGGTTGTTCCTGCTTCGACCTGCGCGGCCAGTTCGCTTAAATTGCTTGCGCCAGGCGCGGCATTAAACAGACCGGATACTATTTGCAGAATGCCATTTTGTTGTTCATTAGTTATAGCCATGGGAGCTCCCTTGATTAAAAATTAAAATAATTCATACGAAAGTAAATGACTTGCAAGTTTTCACTTTTACCTTGTCCCATCGTTTATTTCTTGCTGAAAAACTCGGTCTAAGACCCAGCAGAACTCACAATAAAATCCAAGTTAGGGAGCATTCTGCACAAAACCAGGGGCGTTTGCAAGTAGTTTAGTGAAGGCTTCTGTTCATGTGTTGCTTATTTACAACATTTGTACCACGAATGCACGCGAATGGGGTGATCCTTTTTTACCCTTGACTGTAGGGCACCGCTAAAAATCCATATTTGCGAGCAGCCGCTTTGCGGCTTGCCTGCTTACCCCGTTTCGTCACCATACTTCGTTGCTCACAAAAAATATTTCCTTACCTATCCATCATATGCTGCGTCAATATTTTTTATTCG
>JAUXRH010000187.1 GCA_030682075.1 Nitrosomonas sp. | reverse complement strand
TCCCTCCAACCCCACCACCTACCCACATTCCTTCAACAATGCTTCAATAGCTTCCGATGCAAGCGGTAGCAATTCATCGATTCGGCTGTTAGGCCAGGTGGGGAGTTTTTCGAGGGTGTTGGCTAGCCATTGTGCGGGATTGAGGCCGTTGAGTTTTGCGGTGCCAAGTAGGGTTTGAATGGCGGCGGCACGTTTTCCGGCGCGTTCGGAGCCGGTGAACAGCCAGTTTTTCTTGCCGAGCGCGATGGGGCGAATCGTATTTTCCACCGGGTTGTTGTCAATCGGCAGGTGTCCGCTGCTGGCATAGCGGATCAGGCTTTGGCGGTGCCACCGCCATTGGCGGTTTGGGTGCGGGTTTGCAGTAACCAGTTGTGCAACGATTGCAGAATCGGCAGGCTTTTTTCTGTGCGTAGTATCTGCCGGGCTTCGGTCGACAAGTGCTTGCTTTCGGCTTCAACGGCGTAAAATTTGCCGATGCGTTGCAATGCTTCGAATGCAACGGTGCTGGCATTGGCCTGGTGCAGGTCGAAGAATTTCGCGGGTTCGACATCGAGTTGTTCGCTGACGTCTTCACCGATTTTGACCCAATCGCTGCCGCACTGTTTGCATTGACAGGATTGCGGCTCATGGCGGTGTTCGATGCGCGGCAGATGATCCGGCAACGGCTGACGTCCGGCGCACGCACGCTTAGGCTTCTGTGGTGAGGATAGCGGCAGTTGTTCGATTTCCGCTTCAATGGCCGAAACATCGCTTTGCCAGTCTTCTTCGAACAGACTTGACTGCGCCTGCGACAGCGTTTCGCTCTTTACACCGTAACGAATGCGGCGCAAGTGCGCCAGTTCCAGCATCAAGTTCCAGTTTTTTGCTTCCAGCAGTTTGAGGGCACCTCTAAAAATTCCTTTGTTGTTGAGTGATGTGTTTGCCTGACAAATTCACCTCCTTTTTAAGAGGTAACTTTACATGCTTCTAATTTCACTCAACCGGCCAAGTTAATTGTCGTCATACCGGACAGGTTAATTGTCGCCTAATA
>JAUXRH010000180.1 GCA_030682075.1 Nitrosomonas sp. | reverse complement strand
CGAATAAAAAATATTGACGCAGCATAGGATGGATAGGTAAGGAAATATTTTTTGTGAGCAACGAAGTATGGTGACGAAACGGGGTAAGCAGGCAAGCCGCAAAGCGGCTGCTCGCAAATATGGATTTTTAGAGGTGCCCTTTAGTAAACTCTTGTGTATCATAAGGCGGGCAGACTTTGAGATTCGGCGACGGATTCATTTTAGAACGCTTTTACTATTATTTAACCTCAGCAAACTTTAATACAACCAGGCGTTAACCTGAGATTAGGGTCGCGAGTCGATCATTTTATTCTTGGACTATCGCCCAAACAAAGACAGGAGTATCAATGGGTGCCATCTTTTTCTATGTGTTCGTTTATTTCATCGCCTATTACTCGACCTATGTTGTCAATCTATTATCTGTCCGTCCACTGATTCGTAACCGCTATATCGCGGGATTAGTGCCGGTATTTTTGGTCGCTATGTCTCACGGGTACATGATTGCCACGAGTCCACCACCGCCGGGTATTGAAATGACAGTCATGTCCGCATTGATGTCTTATATCATTATGCCAGTTGTAATTGTGGTCATCGGTGCGCTTTATTTTATGTGGAAGAAAAAAGATGATGCCGAGAATTTACGTCATGATGAAGCGGCTGCGGACGAAGAAGAAGACGATGATTTACGTCGCAGCAAAGATGCGGATGACGAAGATTTGAGTGACGACAAAGCTGCTGAAGATAAAGACTCGGGCGACAAGCAGGCATCAGAAGACAAAACTGCAAGTGCTAAAAAAGAATCCGGGGATTCCTGACGCAACCCCACCCACAACGTGACTGCGCCAACTCATGGGTTGGGGCAGTTTTTTTACCCGCATTTATGGGCACCTCTAAAAATCCATATTTCGTTGCTCACAAAAAATATTTCCTTACCTATCCATCATATGCTGCGTCAATATTTTTTATTCGCGCCTGGTCTTGTTTAGAACTCTGAATTTTTAGAGGTGCCCTTATGTTTTTTTATTGACAGAAACATGTTCCTTCTGCGCACTCAATGTTCCCTGCTCAATAATTGCCAGTGTTAATCTTGAGATCGCAACGCGCTTTCCGGTCAACTCTTCCGTAATATCCGTTTGCCAGACCTGCGTGCGACGCCCGGTATGTAACGGGGCGCAGGTTCCAATCACATTTCCTTGGGTCACGGCACGGATATGATTGACGTTAATTTCAAGTCCAACCGCACGGAATTTGTCTGGGTCAATGGTCATCCATCCGGCAACGCTCCCCAGTGTTTCTGACAAAACGCAACTTGCCCCGCCATGCATAATGCCAAACGGCTGGGTTGTACGTTGATCGACGGGCATCCTGGCTTTAAGAAAATCAGGACCGATCTCCGTAAAATGAATGCCAATATGTTCACCCATATTGGCATTACGCAGGCCTTCCAGATAATCAAGGGTGTAATCTTTAAACCAAATTGCGCTCATCCAATCATTTCCTTATTTTCTTTTTACCAGGGCTTTCATTAAATGGTCTCTCAGTGCGCCCATGGATGCAAGTTCGCAGGATTCGACCGACCCCGTCGCACCTATTTCCCAGTCAGCATAGATCAAACCGACAGCGCGACCATTGAAAACCAGAGGTAGCAAAATGAAAGCCCCCACATCTGGCAAAGCCTCATTGAACCATACCGGCACGCTGGATGCCACTTTGGATGAAGTGACGTCTTGAATAAATACATCGGCTTTATTGGCCAGCGACAAGTGGAATACATCGGCCACATACGCCTCGGGAAAAACAAGCTGCGGCAGTACTTCCGGCATCCTGCTGCCGAAGCCCACTCTGGCCCTGAACCTCTCAGCGTCACGAAAGAAGGTAACCACGCGATTGAAGCCCATACCGGCATATATGGTTTCAAGGATCAAACTTAGCGCACTGCTAAAGTCCATTCCTTGAGCCAATGCCTTGCTGACTTCATGTACCCCGACCGCCAGTCGCTCCCAAGAATCTCCCGGTTTTCCTTGAGGCTTTTCGGCTTCAGCCTGAACGGTATATTCCTGCGCCATATTCAGCGCCAGGTCAATCGATTCCGTTATGTCTTCACTGGAAACCAGCAATGCTTCACCATAGCGTGAGGTGAATTTCTGTAACTCATCTTTGCTGCTTTTCTTAACAATCAAGGATGCCGCTTCACCGGCGAAATTGGCCATGATTTTGAGCCATTCCGGGGAACCTGGAATACTGCTTTCGTTAAGTGATACTAAACTCGCCATACTATCGGAAATTTTCTTTGGCAAGCGCCAGGTCTTGGCGATCTCCTGAGAAATCTCATCAATGGTCACGCCGATAACCTCCAGTGCCGCATCATTTTCAAGGGACTTGTCGCCTGCTGAGATTTTCCGAATCTCGGACCATTGGTCAGGAAAATAGAACACCAGCAACAGACGTCCCAGATGATGCATCAGCGCGCAGACCACGGCCTCTTCACCATTCCTCATGTTCGACTTGACCACGATATTCCTTGCAATATCCCCCGCCAGAATTGCTTTCGCCAGCTCCACGCGCGCATCTTCGGAATCCGGGGCGCTGGAGGAAAGCGTGTCCACGAAACGGATGCTGAGTGCGAGATTCGAAATCGCATCTATGCCGAGCACCACAGCTGCATGGGTAATAGTCGTAATTTCCCCGCCCATCCCCGAATACATGGCTGAATTGGCCAGCCTGATCACTTTCTGGGTTAAGGTGAAGTCGCTCAGGATCGCGCTCGTTATATCGGATATTTTGCTGTTTTCAGCATACATTGACTCATCGAGAAGTCCTGCGGATTTTGATAATGCTGGAAAGTCACCTTTCTCGCCCATGCGCTTCGATAACAACGCAAAAAAATCAGCCTTACCCTTTTCAAACGTCGAGATTAAAGTCGTCATGTTATGTGTGTCTCTCGAAAAACTTCGGCGTTTACCGGTCGGCCAGTCAGATACCCTTGGATCAAATTACATCCTTTTTGCTTCAGAAAACCGAATTGTTCCGCATTCTCCACCCCCTCGGCCACCACAATCAGACCTAACCCTCCAGCCAGACTCAGAATCGCGGTAACAATCGCCATATCTTCAGTGCTATTGGCCACATCATCCACGAATGACTTGTCAATCTTCAATACCGACAAGGGGAATTTCTTTAGATAGGCAAGCGAAGAATAACCCGTCCCAAAATCGTCGATGGCGATTTTTACGCCCGTTTCGCGCAATTGCGTAAGGAGAGCGCCCGACTGCTGTGGATCATCCATTAATACACTCTCGGTAATCTCCAGCATCAGACTCGTCGGCGGCAATCCGGATTCACTCAGCGCCCTGTTCATCATTTCCAGGAAATCTTCCTGCAAGAATTGACGGGGAGAGACGTTGACAGAAATATAGAAATCTGCAAGACCTGCTGTCTGCCATAGCTTCGCTTGATGACAGGCACTGCGCAAGGCCCAGGTACCAAGAATTTTTATCAATCCACTGCTTTCTGCCAACGGGATAAATTTAGTTGGCGAGATAAAACCATGATCTGGGTTGTTCCAGCGCATGAGTGCTTCCGCTCCTTTCATCCGGCCGCTCTGCGCACAAAAAATCGGCTGATAATGGAGCGTAAACTCACCGTTCTTCACCCCCTCGTGCATGGCAGACTCCAGCGACAAATCACCCAGCTCCGCATCATCAATTTGTTCGCTATAGAGCCTCCAGTGGTTATTGCCCAACGACTTCGCTTTGTACATTGCAATTTCCGCACATCGATACAACGCCAACGGATTATCCCCGTGCTCTGGGTAAATTGTGGCACCAAGGCTGGTGCTGATATGCAAAATGTGTCCACTAATGCGAAAAGGTCGATGCACCGCCGCCAATACTTTCCTGGCCATCAATCCGATGGTGTCTTGCCCTACCCCCATCATGATCAAGGAAAATTCGTCGCCCCCTATTCTGGCTACCGTATCGCTACGCCGCACACAACTCTGCAATCGCTCGGCGACAACTTTGATCAATTCATCCCCGATGTTATGTCCCAGTGTGTCGTTAATCTTCTTGAATCCATCCAGATCTAACAGCATCAGTGTCAGGGATTTTTTTTCCCGCTGCGCCGAGTGAATGTTCATGTTGATACGATCATCGAGCAACATTCTGCCAGGCAATCCAGTGAGTACATCATGCGTGGAAAGATGAACAAGCCGAGTTTCATTATCCTTCCAATGTGTCGCATCAAATGCTGCAAGCAAGTATTCTTCTTCCTGCAACGGAAGAATACGACAATCCATCCATACGGGCAGCACTCTCTGACGCAAGAAGCGACAGATGAATGTTTGTTTCTTTCCGTTGTCCCTTGCCATCCGCTGAGCTGCAATAACCAGCGCCATATCCTCGGGTTGGACAAATAATTCGATCGATTCCTGCAGCAATTCCGTAGGCAATTGCAGAAAGAATTGCGATGGTTCGGATGCCTGCAGAATAATCCCTTGCGCATTAATGCGCACAGCAAAGTCACTCAAACTTGAAATTAAATCAAAAGGCGTTTGTAGGTTCACTATGAATATACCTGCTCTCTATACAAAACCATCGTGTCGCTCTTACGTTATCACTACATTAGACAATTATTGGTTCCATTAACTAAACAACCTCCGGCCGAAACCAGTGGTTGTTTAGCTTTATTTCCTGATTCTACCGACGAAAAACTATAACGCTTCAAACACCCCCGCTGCACCCATGCCACTGCCAATGCACATGGTCACCATGCCATATTTCTGTTTATGTCGCCGCAACCCATGCAGCAGGGTTGCCACACGAATGGCACCGGTCGCACCCAGCGGGTGGCCCAGTGCAATCGCGCCACCCAATGGATTAACTTTGCTGCGATCCAGCCCCAGCTCATTGATGACGGCCAGACTTTGCGCCGCAAATGCTTCATTGAGTTCAATCCAGCCAAGTTCGTCCTGTTTTATACCCGTTTGCGCTAAAACTTTTGGAATTGCTTTAATCGGACCAACACCCATAATTTCCGGTGGCACGCCCGCTACAGAAAACCCGATAAAGCGGCCCATCGGGGCAAGACTGTAACGTTTCATTGCGGCTTCACTCATCAGCACCACGGCACCCGCCCCATCTGACATCTGTGAGCTGTTACCTGCTGTAACTGAGCCTTTGGCTGCGAAAACAGGTCTTAATCTGGCAAGCGCATCCAGACTGGTGTCGGCACGCGGTCCTTCATCAGTGTCTTTTACGGCAACTTCCTCACGTACTTTATCTGTTACCAGATCGGGACGCTTTTCATCCACGGCATAAGGCGCGATTTCCTGACGGAACTCCCCCGTCTCAATGGCTTTCAGTGCCCGGGCATGGCTGGTCATGGCAAACGCATCCTGATCTTCACGACTTACTTTCCATTGCTGTGCTACTTTCTCGCCGGTCATCCCCATCCCATAGGCAATCGCCACATTTTTATCCTGCTGGAAGATAGCTGGGTTCATGGCGATTTTGTTTCCCATCATTGGAACCATGCTCATGCTCTCAGTCCCGGCAGCAATCATCACATCGGCTTCGCCCAGGCGAATACGGTCAGCGGCCAGTGCAACCGCCTGCAGTCCAGAGGCACAGAACCGATTAACCGTCATACCCGGCACACTATTGGGCAAACCCGCCAATAACAGCGCAATGCGCGCCACATTGATTCCCTGCTCCGCTTCAGGCATGGCGCAACCGACAATCACATCATCAATCGCCGCTGGATCAAGCCCTTCGCACTGCTTCATCACCGCTTGCAATACATGTACCAACAGGTCATCGGGTCGTACGTTTCTGAACATTCCTCGTGGCGCTTTGCCAACCGGCGTACGTAAGGCAGCAACTATATAGGCATCTTGAACTTGCTTGGTCATCGGATTTCTCCCGGAATTGTAGAATACTTCATCGTTACATTCTCAGCTAAAATTGGGTTAAGCTAACGCCGCTCAATTTCTGAGTGGTTTCCCCGTCTTCATCGTATGCTCGATCCGTGCCTGGGTCTTTTCAGTTGCCAGCAATTCAATAAACGCGGCACGTTCCAACGCCAGGAACCAATCTTCATCGACCAGACTTCCGGGCGTCAGATCACCACCACACATGACATGCGCGACTTTGCTTCCGATCAGATAATCGTGCTCGGAGATAAACCCACCGGCCAGCATATTGACCAGTTGGCTCTTAATCGTCGCAATACCGGTATTGCCGGCCACCGGAATTCCTTTGACTCTGAGCGGCGGTCGATAACCTGCTTCAGCCAAGGCCAGTGCTTGTGCTTTGGCGACATGGAGCAATTCAAAACGATTCATCACGACCAGGTCAGCCGCACGAAGAAATCCCAGATCTTTAGCCTGCTCGGCACTTTTAGCTAATTGTGCCATGGCAACGGTCTGGAAATAATGCTTCAATTGCGGAAAAGGATCGCCATCTTTAGTATGCTGCGCTGCTCTGAGGGCAAATTCTTTACAGCCACCGCCCGCAGGTAATAATCCTACCCCCACCTCGACCAGACCGATATAACTCTCCAAGGTGGCAACGGTACGATCACAATGCATGACAAACTCACAGCCACCACCGAGTGCCAAACCGTCAACTGCGGCAACGGTAGGGATCATGGAGTACCGGAGTTGTTGTGAAATCTGCTGGAATTGCGTCACCATCGCTTCCACTTCTGCGAGTTTTTTAGCCATTAACGCATCGGCAAGATCAAACTCGCGCGCTGCCTTGAGTACAGTGGCTTGCGCCGACTTCTTGAAGCGCTTGACAAATTGGTCGAAGGCAGAAAGCGGCGGTGGCGGCGCACTATGTTGCTGCGCATCACCTTTCGGACGTTCCGTGACTTTCTTCAGATTGGCACCGGCAGAAAACGGCGGCTCGGTCTGCCAGAGCACCAATGCCCGCCAGTTTTGCTCAGCCTCTTTAATGGCCTGTTGCACCCCACTGAGGACATCAATACCAATCGTATGCATCTTGCTTTTAAAACTGAGAATCGCAATGTCATCACCACTATGCCACATGCGGACGGCATCGGTCTCAAAGATGGTTTTGCCGTAAGTTGCTTCCTCGCCTATCAGCCGATCCGGGAATAACTGCCGTTGATAAACCGGAAGCGTCGAACGCGGATGGATTGATTTATCGACAGGGGCATAGGACCCCTGTGTGGTATGGACAGTCGGCGTATCACGCTGTCCTATTTCCATCACCCATGCCGGCAGAGGTGCTGTGCTCATGCATTTGCCCGCTGCGATATCTTCATTAATCCAGGCGGCAATTTGCTTCCACCCGGCCGCCTGCCAGATTTCAAATGGCCCCTGATTCCAGCCAAACCCCCAGCGTAGCGCCAGATCCAGATCACGCGCGTTATCCGCAATCGTCTCCAGCTGCGTCGCACAATAATGAAATAGATCGCGGTGTATCGACCACAGAAATTGAGCCTGCGGATCTTCACTGGCACGTAGCGCGGCAAATTTCTCTACCGGCTTTTCATACTTGAGCAGATGTTGGATGCGGTCATTAACCTCCCCTGCAGAAGGACGATAAGCATGGGTGGCAAGATCCAACACTTGGATTTCATTGCCTGCTTTGTGGTACACCCCTCGCTTTACCTTCTGCCCCAGAGCACCCTTCTCAATCAGGTTTTGTAACCAGTCAGGCACGGTAAAATAGGGGTGCCATGGATCATCTGGCAAGGTATCGCGCATCGTATTGATTACATGCGCCAGGGTATCCAGTCCCACTACATCGGCAGTTCGGAAAGTCGCACTCTTGGGGCGTCCAATCAAAGCACCCGTTAACGCATCGACCAAATCAAAACCCAACCCAAACGCTTTGCCATGGTGCATGGTTGCAAGTAAGGAAAACACACCAATCCGGTTGGCAATAAAGTTAGGCGTATCCTTGGCACGAATGACACCCTTGCCCAGATAAGTCACCAGAAATGCTTCCAGCTCATTCAGCATGGTGGCATCGCTACTCGCGCAGGCAATTAACTCCACCAAGTGCATGTAACGCGGTGGGTTGAAAAAATGAATACCGCAAAAGCGATGACGCAGCGCCTCTGGAAATGCCTGTGCCAACTGGTTGATAGAAAGCCCGGAAGTATTACTGGCAAAAATGGTGTGCTCACCAAGATGCGGCGCAACCTTTGCATACAGCTCGCGCTTCCAGTCCATACGCTCGGCAATCGCTTCGATGACCAGGTCGCAATCCTTGAGCAGCTCAAGATGCTGATCATAATTCGCAGGCTGGATACTGATCGCCTTGGTTGGAATTGATAAGGGCGCCGGCTCCTGCTTTTTCAATTTATCCACTGCCTTGATCACATTGGCATTGGGGCCGCCCTGCTCCGCCGGAAGCTCGAACAATAGCGTCTCGATATTGGCGTTAACCAGATGTGCCGCAATCTGCGCCCCCATTACTCCCGCACCCAGTACTGCAGCCTTGCGTACCATAAAGTTATTGTTACTCAATTTCATCTCCTGCTTGATCGGTTAGTTGACGAATCCACGAAGCTGATTTCACGGCCAAACCTCACCTGTTCATAACCCCCTGCCTACCGTTAATCCATGAAGGGCATCTCTAAAAATTCAAGTTTCCAAGCAAGACAAGGCGAGAGAAAAAATTTGAGCGTAGCATATGGTTGATATGTAAGAGAAAATTTTTTATGAGCAACGCCGTATTGCGACGGAAATTGGATTTTTAGAGGTGCCCTGAAGTTATCTTATCCATTGTAATGGCAGAGAGGTTACAAGCATGAAAACTAAAGCGCAAGCTTGTTTTATCGCCACCGCTATGAATATAGGGCACCTCTAAAAATTCAGCGTTCTAAACAAGACCAGGCGCGAATAAAAAATATTGACGCAGCATATGATGGATAGGTAAGGAAATATTTTTGTGAGCAACGAAGTATGGTGACGAAACGGGGTAAGCAGGCAAGCCGCAAAGCGGCTGCTCGCAAATATGGATTTTTAGAGGTGCCCTATATATTAAAGGCCGATACACTGCGTGGAATGTCATACCATACCATGGCAACGCCGGATTCAATCGTTTCCTTAGCAGAAGAATTCAGGTATAAGCTGTTGATATAATCAATAGGGCGTCCATGTAGGTCCAATAGAAATTAACCCAGTCCGAATGCGGGATTATCCATGTACTGCAGAATCGTTTGTTATTGCCTCGTTATTGTCATTTCTATTATTGCCAGTTTCAGTTCATTTTCCGAAACCACTGATATTTCTGCTACCCATCGCGGAATTGGCGCCTTGGGACGTATCGAACCTCGTTCCCGAGTCATTAAAGTTTCCCATAATGCGGGTCCTGAAGGCGCCCGAGTGGAACAACTCTTTTTTCAGGAAGCAGACCGGATCAAATCAGGTGAAAAATTAGCCCTACTTTCGGATCATGATAAGAAACTGGCGGAAGTTGCAGCGACTAAAACACGCATTAAGGTCCTGGAGGCACAACGGAACGTCGAACAAATCGCGTTAACTTTTAACAGGAAGGAACACCTCCGCTATCAATCCCTTAAGCAGGATTCCATGGCGAGCATTTCACTCGTCGATGCCAAGTACTTAGCGTTTGCACAATCGGAAGCCAATCTTAAACGCTTGTCAGCTGAAATAGAAAACGTTAAATCCGAACAGCGAGTCTCAGCAGCAGAGTTAAAAAATACGCTCATTTATGCACCGATTACTGGCACGATTCTAAAAATTCTAACCTGGCCAGGAGAGCGGATCAAAGACAACGGTCTGCTGGAAATGGCGGATTTAACGCAACTCGATGTTGTTGCAGAAGTCTATGAATCTGATCTGACGAAAGTCAAAGTGGGACAGAAAGCCATTATCAATGCGTCGGGTTTTAGTCAAAGTTATCACGCAGAAGTCAGAGAACTGGGATTCCAGGTCAGAAAAAACGATTTAAACGACACAGATCCTCTGGCCGACAGGGATAATCGCATAATAGAAGTGCGTCTCACCCTGGAACCTAAAGCAGTCACTGCGTTACAACATCAGATTTTTCGCCAGGTTCATGTGCGGATTGAGCCATGAATCTTATTGCCTGGGGTTATTTCCCAGCGCGCTTAGCCTGGCGACAGTTAATCTTTGATCGAACCAAATTGATTGCCGCTATCTGCGGCGTTTTGTTCGCCTGTATCCTGGTGTTCATGCAGTTAGGTTTCAAAGATTCACTTTATGCCAGCGCTGCTTCTGCGCCTTTAAAATTAAATGGCGACTTATTTCTGATGCATAAACAAAGTGAGGCCATGTGGCGTCCGGTTAATTTTAAGCGCAGCGAACTCATGCGCACGCTAGGACACCCCGCCGTTGCTGAAGTTTCTCCTTTATATCTGGGTTTAGCCCCGTTCAAAAATATAGAAACCCAAGTCAAAAGAACGCTCATGGTTTACGGCTTTGATCCAGAAGCTCAACTATTCAATGTTGAAGCCATTAAAAATAAGCGGGGCGAATTGCGGCTCAAGGATACGGTTCTGTTTGACGAATCTTCCCGTCCTGAATTCGGGCACATTCGCCCATTGCTGGAAGCGGGTAAAAATGTAACTGAAATCAATGACTATAAAGTCGCCATACGGGGTCTTTTTCAGCTGGGCGTGTCATTTGCCGCCGATGGCAATGTAGTGACCAGTGATTTAAACTTTATGCGTATTTTTCCGAATAGAAACGCCGGCGATATCGACATGGGTGTTATTAGACTTCATCCCGGCACACCGATTAAGCAAGTGCAAGCCGAGCTTAGCAGCCAGCTTAACGAGTTCGTCAATATTTTTACCTATGATGAGTTGCTTGAATACGAAAAACTTTATTGGGCCAATACGGCACCGATCGGCTTTATTTTTGGTTTTGGCACGGTAATGGGATTAGTGGTTGGTCTGGTCATTGTTTATCAGATTCTTTTTACCGACATTGTCAATCACCGTTACGAATTTGCAACACTGAAAGCCATGGGCTATCAACATGGTTACTTTATCCGCCTGGTGTTCGCGACGGCTTTTTTTCTGGCCGTACTGGGTTTTATTCCCGGCTGTATCCTTTCGATTGGTTTATACCACTTGGCTGAATCCCAAATGTTTATGCCGATGCCGATGACCTTCAGTAAAGTCATCACTATTTTCTTTTTTATTCTATCCATGTGCACTATCGCTGGATTTCTGGCTATTCATAAATTAAAAGCGGCGAATCCGGCGGATATGTTCTGATGTCTATGCTCATCGATGTGCGTAATCTGGATTTCAGTTTTGGCAGTGGCGAATTGACGTTGCCCGTTCTAAAGAACGTCACGATTTCAATCCATCAAGGCGAGATCGTTCTGATGACGGGACCTTCTGGTTCCGGTAAAACTACTTTTTTAACGATTGTTGGCGGTTTGCGCCAGGCATTTAATGGGAGCGTGAAGGTTCTGGATCAGCAATTAATTAACAGCACTGAACAGGTTAAAGTAAAAGTGCGCCAACAGATCGGCTTTATTTTTCAGCAGCACAACCTGCTTAAGTCACTTACTGCGCTGCAAAATGTCAGTATGACCCTGGAGATGTACAATGGGTCGTCTGAACGGGAGAGGCTCAATCAGGCAGCCGCAATGCTGGAAGCCGTTGGATTGGGTGATCGGTTAAATTACAAACCGGATCAACTCTCAGGTGGACAGCGTCAACGCGTTTCGATTGCAAGAGCCTTGGTGGGACAACCAAAAATCGTGCTTGCCGATGAACCAACCGCCTCTCTGGACAAACAAAGTGGCCAGGAGGCCGTCCGTATCCTTAAACAATTAGCCAAAGAATCGGGTACCGCGATACTTCTGGTCACGCATGATTACCGCATTCTGGAGATTGCCGACCGCGTCGTGGAATTGGAAGATGGGGTTATCAAGGATTAATGACTTCCCGGTGTTGCGCCGGATCTAACTTTGGAGGGATACGGACTGATTCAGGAAACTATTCAAGATATTCAAAATGCGAGTCTCACGAAGATCACGAACAAGAATGGAATTAGTGGGCGCGATAACCAAAGGCATTGCACCGCATCCAGGCACGTTGCGCGCCCCGATACTTTTGTTCAAATAGGGCAGGGATGATTGTTTGTAGCGGAAAATTTCGCAGTTCGAGGTAGAGTAGAGAACAGGCTCTCGCCTGCCCTCCCTCATCAAACCGTGTGTGCGGTTTTGCGAGTTTTTGCTTCGCAAAAGCCCTGCCAACCCCAATTAGTGTGGCTTCCATTACCTGCACACTAACACTACGGCCTTCCCTATACAGGCACGAGGTCGGCAACCGCATTTCGTTTACGAGGCTACTTCCAGGTTCGCTTGCGTTACGGCCTGCATCTTTGTCGTTTAGAAACTCACGACGCTCAATTACTTGAACCCGTTCCTGATCCATTCCGATGCATATTTTATTTTAAATTCAACAAGTAATTGCTACAGAGCCAATGGAGTAGTATTGTTAGTAATGCATATTTTTGGCATATAACAAAAAAAAGAGGTATCGAAATGGATAATAAACAATTCGAAATCATACAGACCATTGTAGCCATGTTTAAGGCAGCGCCTGGCGCGAAATATTTGGGCGAGTTCACAATATTTGTCAACACTGCAGATGGTTCCGTGGCGGGGCTGGCCAATGTGCTTGCCAATACGGATGTGTTCAAGCAATCCATGTATGCAGATACACTGACGAATCAGGAATTTTCAACCCAATTTGTAGAGAGTATGCTTGGTGCCCTTGTAAGTGCAAAGAATAAATCCTGGGCAACTTCAGAAATAGAAAACATGTTGGCTGCGGGCCAAGGCCGAGGAGACGTGATTCACTGGGCGGCAACGGCGCTGGCAGCAGTACCTTCAGCGAATACGGATTGGGTTGCCGCATCCGTGCAATTTAACAACAAAGTGGATGTGGCTACTCATTATTCAGTTGACCTTGGTGGCTCAGCAAGCACTCTATCAGTCCTGCAACAAGTAACTGCAGATGTTACCAACCTTGCAGCGACCGTGACTGCAGCAAAAGCTTTATTTGAAACCGGTGTTTCTGGCAATGTCATTGATGGTTATGTCAAAGGTGCAACCGTATTTGCGGATTTAAATGGCGATGGCATATTAAATGCAGGTGAAGTCAGCACAACCACCGATGCGTTTGGTAACTTCAAATTCCCGGCAGGGGCCACAGGGTTTGGTAACTTAATATCTACCGGCGGAACCGAC
>JAUXRH010000174.1 GCA_030682075.1 Nitrosomonas sp. | reverse complement strand
CAAATTCCTTTGTTGTTGAGTGATGTGTTTGCCTGACAAATTCACCTCCTTTTTAAGAGGTAACTTTACATGCTTCTAATTTCACTCAACCGGCCAAGTTAATTGTCGTCATACCGGACAGGTTAATTGTCGCCTAATAGAGTATTTGCTTCCATACTGTCCATAAGGATTACTGACAGAATCAGGATCGTAGCGGTTATTACTTAAAGTCCCAAGATACTTCCCAGTCTGACGATCTACTAAAATCGGTGGCGATGCTTGCACGGCAATAGCGAATAAGAACATGATGATTGCTAAAGAGATGCGGTATCCCGGCAAATACAGTTCTGCTTAGTCTTGGCATTCATGGATTGTAATTGAATCCAATAATAAAGGGTAGCGTCCCTTTTTCGAGTGAAATCGCTCTCCGGGTTGGATTGATTCGCTTTTTTTAGGTATTCTTAGAGGTGCCCTTATTTATACTTTAATGCCAGCGGCGTTTTAAAACACTGGTCAGGACCGTAATTAAAAACTTGAATAGTTAACGTTCAATCTAAGCAATCACACTATTTCAAGCAAAAAAATCAACTGAGCTATGGCATAGTGTTGGACATAAAACCATTTGAATAAAATTCTACCTTAGAATTATCGAGAAACAGAATTTGCCCTACAGACTTTTTTGTAATTTTGAGCATAATCGCTTACTCGGATGTCTAATGATTTGAAATTAACTTCCGATATCAACAACAATTATTATAAAGGAGCGCTAGGATCATGAGACCCAATGACTTACTCTTGCGATGCTACGCCAATAAAGATGGCGATCAATGGCAAATTTTCTGCATTGATTTATGCTTAGCCGCACAAGCAGATACTTTATCAGAAGCTCGCAGGAAGCTGCACGATATGATCCGTGAGTATATCTATGATGCGTTAGTTGGCGAAGATGTAAAATTTGCCGGAAAATTAATGAGGCGCAAAGCCCCTATAAAACAGGTGGCAACATATCATTACTATTCGCTCATGCATAAGATAGGGATTTCAAAAGACGGACTTCACCGGCTGATCAGAATGCCTGTGCCACTTATTCCAGCAGACTATGTGCATGAATGAGTGCGAAATATCCACCGCTCACTTGCAAGGACGTCAAACGGATATTAAAAGCATTGGGATTTGAACCCAGACAAAGAAAGGGGACATCGCACGAACAATGGGTCAGAAAAGACCCAGAAAATATTTATAAGGTAACTGTTGACTGCCCTAAAGCCCCTTTCTCGCAAGACCTGATCAGTTCTATGGCGACTCAAGCGGGTGTCAGCAAGAAAGAATTCTACGCCGCACTAAATAAATAACCGATATTTCTAAGTGTTCTCAGGATCCTGCTTGTGATCCTAGAAAAGGGGACACTACCCTATATTATTCTCGCTGAGTGATGTGATGCGGTATCCCGGAAAATACAGTTCTGCTTAGTCCTAGCATTCATGGATTGTAATTGAATCCAATAATAAAGGGTAGCGTCCCCTTTTCCGCTTTGATGTAGCGCTGAGCTAGTACAATTTAACCAAGAGTTTATTCATGATCCTGATTATTTGCGAACTGTACGGCAGGTATCACTAACTTAGGCAAGTTCATCCTCTGACAATGCGTAGTTAAATATTCACGCCAGTATGGCCAAATATGATAACTTGCATTTTTCAAAGCGAATTGCTTTAATGCTTCTGAGCCAGGATCTGATTCCATCAAATATTCGGCGGTCATGGTGCCTTCAATCTGAGCCTTGATGTCCAGAGTTTCAACAGTATCTCCTTTCATAATAGGTAAAACCCAACGGGCACCCAGGTCTACGAAAACGCGAAAAAGCTTAACAGCATTGTCATCATCTCCAAGTTCCAATACGCTGGAGCGTGTAACTATATGCTTAAATTGCACCTCTACCTTATCAATATCTGGGTCGTATTTAGGCTCAAATACGTCCTTTAGGAACGCACTCGAAGAATGTAAATAAACGTCGCGTATCTTCAGACAATCAATAGCCTTTTGTAAGACTGCACTCATCTCTAACACTAACCCCAATCCGAGTTTGCTGTTTTCAGGTTGTCGTTGCGAACAAGACGTAGATGCTGATTAGCCTTTGTTTTACTAGTATCCTGTGCTGATGACACAGAACGCCAAGCAGGTAAGCCTTTCGTCTGGTTTCCAGCCGCAAAACCAGAGCAATAACTCAGCACATTTACCAGATGCTGATTAAGGCTCACTCCTTCTGTATCCGAATTCTCCGCTAATACACGATGGAGGCTGCGCGGCAAACGTAAGGTTACACGGCCACTGAATTCATCGATAGGCACCATAGCATCTGGAAATCTGCGCCCTTTTTCTGCAAAAATCTCAGCGGTTGTTTCAATGGTATCCACAGCGAGATTATAAGCTTCTTCATAACTTTCACCGTATTCGGTCAGATCTGGCAACTCTTTGACACGAGCTTCAAATAACACTTCTCCCTCAAAAGTATCCCGCCGAATGGTTATGTTATAGGCATACGGATTAATGCTCATCGGTTTCCTCCTTTATACTTAATCAGTTCTGATTCGTATCGTTTCAGTAGCCTGACAACTTGTTTAATATATATCTTTTTAATCTCTGGATTTCGTCCATGGCCACAAGTGTAAGCTCCCGAGGTGAACAAAGGCACACCATGATGCACAAAGATCTTGTGTCCTTGTTTCTTAGCATCGCGCACCTCGAATCCGAGAGATTCCAGCATACTTGCTAAATCTTGGCAGCGTATTGTAGTGCCAGATGAATCTAAGCGTTTAATTACCGTATCAAACAAATCACGCTCAGCCGTATGACACCATATGTAGTGTCATTTCGGCAATTATCAATGATTCTTTACGTTCTGTCACTACTTATTTTCTCCTGTATTTAAAGAACAAGAAGTTTACACTAATCAAATAACCCTAACGATCTGAACCGTTTGTTGGACGAGTCCGGCTGGCTCACAAACGCTATGCAAATATCTCCCAAGGGATAGAAAAGGGGACGCTACCCTATATTATTCTCGCTGAGTGATGTGATGCGGTATCCCGGAAAATACAGTTCTGCTTAGTCTTGGCATTCATGGATTGTAATTGAATCCAATAATAAGAGTAGCGTCCCCTTTTTCCCAAATTTTTATTTTTCATTTTTACCGCAGGCTGCTTCCCATAAAGTTTCAATGACTGTTCCTGGCACTACTGAGCCCCATTCTTGTGCAGAGGAATTAGAAGAACGAATAACATAACCACTTCCCATGTTGCTACTAAAAATGGGTCCGCTAATTGGGCGACTGGTTTTATCTTTGCAATCAATCTCAACAAGAAATTTAGTTGATAATTCACCACCTTCTTTCCTGATAAAAAAGTCATTCAAGAACCATATCTTAACCCTATTGCCATCCTTATAAATAGAATCAAAATCAACATATAAATTGAAACTTTCAGCTCGGTTTACTTTTGTCCACTCAGCCATGGCGCTGGTACTAACGAGAATGAACATTAAAAATATGAGTGGTTTATTCATGAGTATAAATCCTTCTTTGTCAATTTTAACCGTAGGCAGCACATAAGTAATCGATTAGAATCAATTATAGTGTATGCGCTCGCATGGGAGTTTCCTTTATAATGACGTTTTTTCCTAAATACAAAAAACAGGAGGAAGTCATGGAGACGATCAAGTCACAATTGAATGGTTCATGGACAATCAAGATTTTTATTGCGTTTGTAACCATTAATTTATTTCTTGGTTCCGCATCAGCCGCAATGGTAAAAACTACGATTGTCGGTCACATAGCAACCGTGCCAACGCTCCTCCATAGTAGCGGTGTCGCGGTCAACGATCCATTTGAGTTATTTTTTACTTTCGATGCTTCGCAAGGGGTTGCTACCCAAGTCTATGTCAATGGCATCGGTTACTACACCGTCGTCACAGATACTTTCTCTACAGGAATTGCAGACTGGTCAGGCTCGTTGCCGACCTATATTGCATCACTTAACTTTGGAAGCTTACAAGATACTCAGTCAGGGACGAAACAATCATGGTATCGACCGATCGACACGCTCCATCACGAGGATTGGTATGCCTGGGGATTGACTATGATTACGAACTACCACAGTAATCCTGTTCCATCATATGGTTGGTTTCATTATGGGCAGCCAGATCAGATTGGGCTTTTAATCGATAGCGTTGTGACCAGTCCTGTGCCAGAGCCAGAAAGCTACGCAATGATGCTCGCGGGTGTTACTGCTCTTTCCATGATCAATATACGCAGGCGTAAGAATACTTAGCAGTGACTGTACAGCGATATGTAACAAAATGTTACGGAATGGAATAGCATTTCTCCAGCCAATTGGTATCGTCAGCAATAGCTTGTTTTATCATCGAGCATTGCTTGTCAATCGTACTCTTATAAATAGCAGAAAAATATATCACTGAAGCGTACTAATTTTCGCGCTTACAGCGTATAAAACTACAAACCTGTTGATATTTGTTTGAAGTAGTAATGCGGTTTTGTTCTTCAAGACTCAATGAATCTTTAAAACGAATAAGCCGCAAAATATCTTCAATCGTAACATTCACGCCTAATTGGGATTCCAGTTTCGAGAGTCGGTTTCTCAGCATCGTCATCTTATATTAGCCTATTAATTTGTTATACAAATTTAACCACTATGATTTCCCGTTCCTTTGCCTTGGCGAGAAAAGGGGACGCTACCCTTTATTAATTACAATCCATGAATACCAAGACTAAGCAGAACTGTATTTGCCGGGATACCGCATCACATCACTCAGCGAGAATAATATAGGGTAGCGTCCCCTTTTCTTAGGAAAGCGGCTGTACAGTAATGGATCAAACTGCACCATCAATGGTTATGCCGCGATGAAGTTTAGCGGAGCAGCTCAAGACTGCGTACCCTGTGAGCAAAGAGAAAAATGTCTGCGCACACCAGAAAAAACCAGAATCAGACAAGTTTCTTTCTTCCAGGGGAAAAGAGACCCGCAAGAAAATCAAATGGATCAAATGAAGGTGAAGATCGATTCGGATACTGGGCGAAAAATGATCACACGCCGATTTGCCACAGTCGAACCTGTCTTTGGTAACCTGCGTGGGAACAAGCGATTGCACCGCTTTACTTTACGCGGAAAAACCAAGGTCGATGGACAGTGGAAGTTGTACTGCATGGTACACAATATTGAGAAGTTAGCACATTATGGATATGCTCACTAAAACGATGCAGTCGAGTGCCATAGTGACTATTCGACTCGAATAGGTCCTGCCACAGTTTTGAATTTAATAGCGAGCAAGAAATGATATTTGAAATTCGAAAGGAAAAATATTTTGACGAAATGGTATTACTCGTTCAAAATGGGGTTTTTCTACACCCTCGTTAGCCAGATTTAAGTTCAAGATACAATCAAGACAATCATTATGTCGAGACCACTCGCTGAAGATCACCCGGAGCTCTTTCACTATACCAATGCAACTGGCCTGACAGGAATCATTCAAAGCCAAACCTTATGGGCCACACACTATGCATACCTGAACGATTCGGAGGAAATAAGGCATTTTCTTAAAGGTCGATTGCCGGATATTTTACGGCCAATTATTGGCGCTCGCTTGGATGAACTTATTAAACAAGATGTAAACACACAATCGCTCATCGATAGAGAAGGGGGGAAGGAAAAAACAATTGATCGATTTATTGAAGAAACTTTAGCCGCACAAGTAAATACACTCCTGAGTAATCAGGAAGGTGAAGAACCTCTTGCTGAACCTTACATTACATCGTTTTGCTCAACAAAAGATAAAGATGATCGAATCAATGAGCACGGTCTATTGAGCCAGTGGCGAGGATATGGTCGAGACGGCGGCTATGCCATAGTTTTCGATACTGCTCGTCTTTCCCAGTTATTAGAGGAAGTTGGCAGAAAATGGGAAAATGGTTTAGATTTGTTTTTTGGAGATGTTGTGTATTCTTTTGACCCTGATCCAAAGTTCCGCGATGAGTTTGACGAAGACCTGAGCGTAATTAAGAATTTTTATGAAGATAGCTTTAGGGGGACTAAAGATGAAGATACAAGAGGTCTGGACAAAATCTATTCAGCGCTGATGAGATGTGCATGCCGGTATAAGCATTGGGGATTTGAAGAGGAGAATGAAGTTCGCATCGTTGCTATACCTCACCCCACACGCAATAAAGAGTTTTGTGAACATGTGAGAGCAGATGGAATAATCATCAGTGAAGTGCCCCGAAAACATTATCTGCGCTCCGGCACACTGATACCATTTATTGATTTACTTGAGAGCATTACATCCGTTTCAGAGAAACCTTTACCCGTTAAACGTATTATCGTCGGTCCTTCCGTGAATGCTCAAGAAAGACGAAAGAGAATCCGGGCTGTCGAATTGTTAATCGCTCAACATGGTATTAAAGCGGATGTGTCAGCATCGGAAATACCGTATATAAGCTAGTTTGTCTTAATTCTGATCTATATCAGTCTCAATCTTTCATACAAACCGCATCGACAAATCCACCGCTTTCACATCTTTGGTCAGACTACCCACAGAAATCCGATCCACACCCGTTTCAGCCACCTGCCGCACAGTCTGCAAGGTCATGTTGTCGGAGGCTTCCAACACCACCCGATCCCCCGTTTGCTGACGAGTCAGCACAACGGCATCACGTAGCTGATCCAGCATAAAGTTATCCAGCAGAATCATATTGGCCCCAGCCATTAGAGCATCTTGTAATTCTTGCAGAGATTCCACTTCAATCTGGATAAAAACACCCGGTGGGGAAATTTCCCGTGCTTTCCTTAAAGCCGGTTTAATTCCACCTGCTGCCATAATATGATTTTCCTTGATCAGAATACCGTCATACAGACCCAAACGATGATTTACCCCTCCGCCACATTTCACCGCATATTTTTGCGCCATCCGTAAGCCGGGCAATGTCTTACGTGTATCCACGATGACGGCATCTGTTCCGGCGATGGCATCGACAAAACGCCTGGTCTGTGTCGCTACGGCAGATAATAGTTGCAGAAAATTCAGCGCAGAACATTCAGCGGTTAACAACGCGCGCGCATTTCCTTTGATCTCGCATAGCTTTTGTCCTGCTTGAACAAAATCCCCATCACCGACAAACCAGATTATTTCTGTTTCTGGCGCTAATGTTAAAAAACAGGCCTCAAACCATTGCACACCGCACAATACAGCATCTTCTCTGCTGATCACATCAGCGGTCAATTCCTTTTCACCCGGAATCAGTGATGCGGTCAAGTCGCCTGCACCAATATCTTCTGCCAGAGCCTGCTTTACATTGCGATCAATTTCATCGTGTAGATCTTTCAATTCTTTTTTACCTTAATTTTCAATGATGAAGCGGAATTATAGTACAACCCTCATTAACTCCCGATGTCATTCAGAATATTCACTTACGCCATTTGAATGGATAGTAGTATATGCTGCCCATGCCTAATAAGGAGGTTGTATGTCTAGGAGTCTGTCGGACTTAAAGCATCTGGATGGTTAATTTGTTAAAATAGAGTTCAATTGAAACCGGATTTTTGGAAAAGCGACATAAGTCATTTCAAGCCCTGCAATCGCCATCAGTTATACCTGCTACCGCCGTCGATAGATGAATGGTTACCGGAAAATCATTTGGCGCGGTTCATCATTGAAGTCATTGATCAGTTGGATTTGACGAGATTGACGCGCCATTATTCTGGTAAAGGTTCGCAAGCCTATCATCCCGCCATGATGTTGGCATTATTGGTTTATGGCTATGCAACCGGTACATTTTCCAGCCGCAAGATTGAACGGGCGACGCATGACTCGGT
>JAUXRH010000164.1 GCA_030682075.1 Nitrosomonas sp. | reverse complement strand
CGGCTTGCCTGCTTACCCCGTTTCGTCACCATACTTCGTTGCTCACAAAAAATATTTCCTTACCTATCCATCATATGCTGCGTCAATATTTTTTATTCGCGCCTGGTCTTGTTTAGAACTCTGAATTTTTAGAGGCGCCCTGAGGATAATCCGGTTTGATATTCAAGCGGATTCTGGTCAGAAAGCCATTGTCACCCGGTCATTTACATCGTTTGTTACCGCTATTTGTAATTTCCGGGATAATACGCGTGTTGGTTAGGCCATTAAATTTTATCAAGTTTCTTAACTGTCCGCATTCATTGAGATAATTCAAGTGTCTGGTTTCTGGCAACGCTTCTCCAAGATTATTCAGCTTACGTTTATCACCCTTGTACTCTGGGCCATATTTGATGTGGTTGCCGCGTTGATGTTTTACAGTATGGTTTTATTATTTTTAATAATCCGCCATATCCGTCATCGGGCCGCATTAGATCGGTGGTTACAGACTTCTGAGCTGGATGCTTCAACTATCCCCCATGGTTCTGGAACTTGGGGTGATTTATTTGCATCGTTGGCTCGCTTTGTGCGCAGTCATAGCCAAAGTCAGCAACGGTTAAGTTTGGCCCTGCAACGGATGCAGAATGCCACTTCAGCCATGCCTGAAGGGATTGTCATACTGGATGAAGTGAACCGCATTGAGTGGTGTAATCCTATGGCCGCGCAACACCTGGGTATTGTGCTTGCGGTTGATACGGGGCAACAAATAACCTATCTGGTGCGTGAATTACAGTTTGTTGATTATCTGTCTACCCGTGATTACAGTAACCCACTGGTGCTTAAGCAGTCGCGTCATAATAAGCTCATCTTGTCATTGCAGTTGGTTCCTTACGGCGTCAAACAGAAATTGCTCATCAGCCGTGATATCACCCGTTTTGAAAATATTGAAACCATGCGACGGGACTTTATTGCCAATATTTCACATGAGCTACGCACCCCGTTAACGGTGATTGTCGGTTTTCTCGAAATACTTTCCGATGAGAAAAAACCCAAGGCTGAGATGTATAAACAGGCGCTGGCACTCATGTCAGAACAGGCGATGCGTATGCAGCGTTTGATCGAAGATTTGTTAATCCTGTCACGTCTGGAAAGTGCGCAGCATTTGGTAAGTGATAAATGTGTGGATGTTGTACAAATGTTGAATGCGATATATCACGAAGCGAAATCTCTCAGTGGCGGACGTCATCAGATCAAGCTTAATCTAACATCTGATGCGCAATTATCAGGAAGTCAGGATGAATTGCGTAGTGCTTTCAGCAACCTGGTCAGCAATGCCATACGTTATACCCCCGATGGCGGGGAAGTCACCATTAACTGGGCTATTCAAAACGGTCAGGGTCTGTTTTCGGTACAGGACAGCGGCATCGGCATAGACCCTAAGCATATCCCCCGGCTAACTGAACGCTTTTACCGGGTGGATAGCAGTCGGTCACGTGAAACGGGGGGCACTGGCCTGGGACTGGCAATCGTTAAGCATGTACTCAATCGCCATCAGGCACAACTACAAATTGAAAGCAAAGCAGGAAAGGGGAGTCGTTTTGAGGTGTGGTTCCCAGGGAAGCGTTTGATTAATAAATCATCAAGTGCCCTATAGTTGTGCAATGCAAATCAACTGCCATGTAATAACAAAAGGTAAACCGTCGGCTATGCCAGTGGACTATAGGGCATCTCTACATTCCTTTACGTTTTAGTTGGTTATTATGGTGAGCGCGTTTTATAATCCGGGCATAATAATTAATCTCATCTTTCCGGCCAGTAAGTTGTTGTTACAGGCTTTGCTTGAAAGTTTATGGCGGGACTACTGCCCACATTGGAATGAACCCAAAACTGAATCAATTACAGCCATATCCCTTTCAAAAACTGAGAGATCTGTTTGAGGGTATAACGCCAAATCCCGCCTATACGCCGATCAGTTTACAAATCGGCGAACCCAAACATCCGACACCCCATTTTATTTGTCAGACCCTGGCGGATAATCTGGATGCCATGGCCCGTTATCCGACGACGCTTGGAATAAAATCATTGCGTAGCAGCATTGCCGCCTGGTTAACCCGTCGCTATGGTTTGCCGGCGATTAATCCAGATACCGAAGTCATCCCGGTTAATGGAAGTCGCGAGGCACTGTTCTCTTTTGCGCAAGCAGTCATTGATACTTCCATGCCGGGTCCTGTGGTCATTTGTCCCAACCCGTTTTACCAGATTTATGAAGGGGCGGCTTTGCTGGCTGGCGCGGAAACTTATTTTATCAATACCTTGCCGGACAGTCAGTTTAAGCTCGACTTTGCGCAAGTGCCGGATGAAATCTGGTTGCGGACGCAGCTCATCTATGTCTGTTCGCCCAACAACCCAACAGGCCGTGTCATGTCACTGGCGGAATGGCAGCAACTGTTTGCACTTTCTGATCGCTATGGGTTTGTCATTGCAGCGGACGAATGTTATTCGGAAATTTATTTTGATGAAGCACAGCCACCCTTGGGTGCGCTTGAAGCCGCGCATCGTTCAGGTCGCCGTGGTTTTCCTCGTCTGGTGGTATTCAGTAGCTTATCCAAGCGTTCCAATGTGCCAGGGATGCGTTCCGGCTTTGTGGCTGGAGATGCCGCCATTCTGGAAAAATTTCTGCTGTATCGCACTTACCATGGCAGCACCATGAATCCGGCGGTACAGGCCGCCAGTGCTGCAGCATGGAATGATGAAACGCATGTGGTTGAGAATCGTCAGCAATACAGTGAAAAATTTAATACCATTGTGGCCTTGCTGACGGGTTCCTTACCCGTCACGATGCCCGATGCCGCGTTTTATTTGTGGGTCAGAACACCGATGAATGATGTCGAATTCACCAAGCAGCTTTATCAAGAATATCATGTTACTATTTTGCCAGGGTCTTATTTGGCACGAGAAGCCCATGGCGTTAACCCCGGTGAGAATTTTGTACGCATCGCACTGGTTGCTTCATTAGCGGAATGTGTAGAAGCCATTGACCGAATTAAAAGCCTGATCGCGCGTCAGGCATGAAATAACAGAACATACCTTTAGGAAAAAATTATGGAACAACTGCAAAAGACCATTGACCAAGCCTTCGATCGCCGTGCTGAGATAACCCCGCGCAACGTCGATGCCAATCTGAAGGAATCCATCACGCAGGTATTGAATATGCTGGATAGCGGGAAACTTCGGGTGGCAGAGAAAATTGACGGTGAATGGGTCACACACCAATGGCTCAAGAAAGCCGTGCTGTTGTCCTTTCGTATCGAAGATAACAGTTTTATCAAAGGTGGTTTTTCTAATTATTTTGACAAAGTCCCTTCAAAATTTGCGGATTACAGCTCCAGAGATTTTCGTGATGGTGGGTTTCGTGTCGTGCCGCCGGCTGCCGTACGGAAAGGCTCATTTATCGCCAGTAATGTTGTCTTAATGCCCTCGTATGTCAACATCGGGGCATACGTCGATGAAGGCACCATGGTGGATACCTGGGCAACCGTCGGCTCCTGTGCTCAGATTGGAAAAAACGTGCATTTGTCGGGTGGGGTGGGGATTGGTGGCGTACTGGAACCCGTTCAGGCAAATCCAACCATCATTGAGGACAATTGTTTCATTGGTGCACGCTCTGAAGTGGTAGAAGGCGTGATTGTCGGCGAGAATTCGGTTATTTCAATGGGGGTCTTTATTGGTCAGAGCACCAAAATATACAACCGTGAAACCGGCGAGGTGACCTACGGACGTATTCCACCGGGATCGGTGGTCGTGTCTGGCAATCTGCCTTCAGAAAATAAGGAATACAGCCTTTACTGCGCCGTGATTGTTAAGCAGGTTGATGCTAAAACCCGTTCAAAAACGGGTATCAATGAATTGCTGCGCGGTATTTAATTCGCCGATGATTTGAATAACCAACAGCAATAACCCCAAGGGCACCTCTAAAAATTCAGCGTTCTAAACAGGACCAGGCGCGAATAAAAAATATTGACGCAGCATATGATGGATAGGTAAGGAAACATTTTTTGTGAGCAACGAAGTATGGTGACGAAACGGGGTAAGCAGGCAAGCCGCAAAGCGGCTGCTCGCAAATATGGATTTTTAGA
>JAUXRH010000162.1 GCA_030682075.1 Nitrosomonas sp. | reverse complement strand
TAATGGGACGAACTACCGATATCGATTCCAGCCGCATTGGGATGGGTGATCGTTAAAGGCTCTCTTGATTTGCCGGGTTTGATACTGATTTTTTGCTTGCGCTGTACCATGATTATCTCCATCATTCGTTTTGGAATGTGGTGCCACATCGGGTACGTCGTCAAGCTCACTCTCTTAAACGGGATATCGGCCAAGCGTCTCAACAGCGCCAAGCCGATTCACCAATGTCGATGACGTCACCCATGACCACGCTATTCCTCGGGCAATATGCACCATTGCTATTCCGGTCTTCCGTGGCACCGCATTCCACTTTGCCACATTCGGAGAGCGACGTGTTTCTTCGGCGCGATTTGCGGCACAGAGCCGATTACTACGCTATTCTACCGTGGCTAGCACAACCTAACCTTACTCGTTGGGCTTGCTGTTTTTCTGACCATAGCCGGATAAGCTTTGTATAAAATACATGATGTAGTAACTGACCCAGTTAATTGCATGACTTAACCATGATTGTGCTTTCCAGTTTTCACGAACCACAGCGACGGATTCTTCCGTTATTGCCTGTTTAAGACTTGACCTCAATTCAGAAGCAAACGATTCATCATCAATGACCACATTCGCTTCACGTGCAAGTAGTAGACTGAAGGGATCTATGTTTGAAGAGCCGACAGTTGCCCAGTGCTGGTCAATAACAGCCACCTTGGCATGCAAGTAACTTCGGTTGTATTCATAGATTCTGATGCCAGCATCCAATAAGTCACCATAGAGTGCGTGTGTCGCATAATGTTGCAAGCGATATTCAATTCTTCCCTGCAATAGAAGCTCAACAGATACGCCACGTTGAGCCGCATTGTTCAGGGCATGACGGAACCTGATGCCGGGCAAAAAATAAGCATTGGCAATGATGATTTCGTTACGCGCATTATTGATTGCGTTGAGATAAATTCGTTCTATATCGTGTCGATGGCGTAGATTATCACGTATGACAAATGCTGCGCGTTGATTACCGTAAGATTCTTGTGTGGGTTGCAATGCCACTTGACCGGTCCAGCGTTTCTTAAAATGCGCCCATGCGACGAGCATCCACAAGTGTCGGGCAGCTGAATGAATTTTAATCAACAGCGGTCCTTCAATCAAAACGGCATAATCAAAACGTGGTGACAGCGCTTCAGGGTTCCGAAGATCGTCGATAATATTGATGCCACCGACAAATGCAATCCGCGCATCCAGTACAGCTAGTTTCCGATGCATACGACGTAAACGATAACGACGCAGCCTGAAGAGAAAAGTTTCTTTCCTGAAGATGAGTACCTGCACACCTGCGTCAAGCATCTCCTGAATTATTTCTCGCGGCAAATTATAAGATCCAAACCCATCAATCAGCAGATGGACGGCTACGCCACGATGTGCTGCTCGTTTTAATGCTTCGGTGATGTTAATGCCAATGGGATCGTATTCAAAAATGTACGTTTCAAGATAAATTTCCAGTTGCGCTGCATCAATAGCCGCTTCTAATTTCGGAAGATACTCCATTCCATTGTGCAGCAGGGTAATGTGATTGCCCCCAATAAAATGAGGAATACTCATGTACGGATTACGTTGGCGGATAGTGCGGTATGATCAGAAACCTGCGACCAGGGATAACCTTGATGAACATTTGTGTTTTTTACATCAAAACCACGTACATAGATACGATCAAGGCGGAATAACGGCAGTATTGATGGGAAGCTACGTGCAGCCCGGCCCGTTGTTAACTCAAAGACCTCAGTCAGGCCGAGCTCTTCAGTCAAAATGCAACTGGCCATTTCACGCCAATCGTTGAAATCTCCGGCAATAACCAGCGGCGCCTGGGGCGGAATCATTTTTTTGATACGCCGCATTAATGCTTGCAGTTGCAGTCTTTGTCCACTTTTGAATAGACCGAGGTGAACACAGATACAATGCAGACTTTCCTGCCAGCCGGGCGCACGGATTTCACAGTGAAGAATGCCGCGGCTCTCATAGCGGTGTGCGGAAATATCTTCATTTTCCCAGGATACAATGGGATAACGACTTAGAATGGCGTTACCATGATGTCCTGCATTGTAAACCGCATTTTTTCCATAGGCGAAATCCTTCCATACGGAATCAGCCAGAAACTCATACTGAGAAGTACTTGGCCAGTTTCTGAACTGGGTCGCATGCTTTGAGTGATGACCAATGACTTCCTGTAGAAAGACGATATCGGTATTGAGATTTTGTAAATAATCGCGTAGCTCGTGTACGATCATCCGCCGGTTGAAATATGAGAAGCCTTTATGGATGTTGTAAGTGGCTATATGAAGTTTATCGAGCACGATATTATGAATAGGATTGATCTGATATTTTAACAAGTGCCATATGGCAAGAATGGGGACTAAAGATTAATTTTCAATCAATTTTTTCTGGTGTAGTTGTCCAGACGTAACTACTCGCCCCATACTTTATGAGCATCCCCCGCCAGGGCGATTTGAATGGCGATAAGCGGATTGTACCCTCTATTGGCCATGGACTGCAGATAGCTTGAAATACGGCAATAGGCCTGTGCATAATCGCTGGCTCTGAAACAGCCGGAGACCTTTTGTTTGACTTTAGCCATCCTCAAGTCCCGCTCTGCTCGATTATTGGTA